>JAYWHD010000037.1:0-4584 GCA_043777895.1 Betaproteobacteria bacterium
ATTTTGACCGAAATCAGCATCAGTTAAAGTGTTAAAGCATTAAAGTAGATCATCATCATTATTACCATCATCATAATTATCATCAATATTAATATTATCATATATATTAAATGTGTCTAAATCCTCAATATTTTGCCTTGGAGGAGACGGCATGCGGAGAGGTGGGGCGGCAATATTGCCAGTATTAATATTTTCAGGTGCGGGTACAACAGCTGCATTTTTCTGTAAACGCGGGCGTTTAGCACTGACTGTCTCCAAATTATTACTATGTCTTTTTAAACCTGGCAAGTCATCGCCTGCATTAGGTAAACGTGGCGGTGGCGGAAGCGGTCTTAAAAAGCTGTCTACACCAACAGTATTATTTAATTGATTATTAAGATTTGAACCTGTTGAATCTCCACTTACACTTTCATTTTCAAACATATTCATATTTAAATTTAAACTTAAATCAGCACTACCTCGCCTTGAAGGCGGTGTGCCAATCGGCGAAGGCGGGCGTACATCACTATTTATGACTACACTTGCTGGGATAGTAACATTGGTTGATTCTAAAGCAACTAAATTATTTAAGTCATCTAATAATCTTTTTTGCATTTTTTTATGAATTACCTCCACTTTAGGACTTAATAATCTTCCTGATTCTTTATTAATTCTTTCTGACCTAACCAGTTGATTTGACTGAAATTGAATTCTCAATGCGTAAAACTCACTTTTACCTATTGTAGAGAGCGCATCAAAATTGGTATTATCTACTTTTAATTCCCAATTAACTGGATCAGGTATTAACTGACGATTCTCTCTTGCTTGTTCAAATTTTGATTGAATTTCTAAACATATTCCACTTAATATATTGTGGCACTTCTCTTTTGTGTCGTCTTTTATTACAGATTTAAAAGCAGCAGATGCTTTCATAAAAGCATCTTTTAACTCTCTACTAGTACGCACAACAGTTTGTTGTGAAGCGACTAAAAGATTTAATTCATAGACTAGTTTATCTTGTTGGGCTTTATGACTTGATTCAAACTGTATTACTTTTTTTATTCCTACAACAGTATCGCTTTTATCTGATCTAGTCAGTTGATTCAACTGAAGGCCCGCTATTAATGTAACTATTTTAACCCGATTGCTTTCACTAAAATCAATAAGATTTATATTGTCAGCTATTTGTTCCCACGGCACAGGGTCATTTTTTAATTTACTTGTACCTTCTACAACTTTTGCAGCCTCAAAAAATGCGCTAACTTTTGGTCGCAGTTGATTAAGCTTGTATGAATAGCTGTAGTCTATGTAGTCAGGGTCATCATTTTTGAATTTTATTACTTCAGCGTGATGTTTTTTTATAGCCAAAAGAACTTTTTTTAGATCTTGAGGCGTATTAGCTGTGCTTAGTCTGGTATTGAAGGTGTTTTTAATGTTATCAAACAATAAAATAGTAAGGTGTTCAGGTAGAAGTACTTTCAAGTTAATAGCTGCATTTTCCTGTAAACGCGAGCGTTTAGTATTGTCACTAGCCGCTGCTATCTCAAACGCGTTTTCAGTACTATTAACCGATTTATCAGTTAAACTGATATTTAACACTGATTCATCATCTAATCCACCGCCGCGTAAACGCAGTATGGTGTTATTGGGTTCGGTATCATTAATATTATCAAGTATATGTAATGCGTCTGAATCATCACTATTTTGCCTTGGAGAAGGCGGCGAATTAAAAGCCGAATCAAGTGGCGGAAGAAGCGGTGCATTAACGCCATCATTTTCAGGTGCTGGCACTACTGTTTCTAAATTAATAAGCGACGTATTTGTATCAGAAAACGACTCATTAAATGTGTTATGAATTTCTGCAAAATTAATATTACTTATATTTGAAGTACTCTTTTGCCTTGAGTTAGCCCCTAAACCTAGTTCCCTACCATCATTATTTACCACATCAAACTCTATAGATAAATCATCACTACCCATAGCTAATGTACTTGAATCACCACTGACTCGCCTTAAAGCAGGACTCACATTTGCATCCACAGCATTGTTGTTTACTACTTCATTCTCTACAGCAGCAATCCTGTCTGCCGCAATAATGTCAGCAGCAATAATAGCAGCCAACTCAGCATCTATGTCTTCACCCGCAGCGATAAGCTGCAAATTGCCGTCACCACTACCTTGCCTTAAAACAGACTCTAAATACACGTCCCAGTCATTATTATGGTCTACCTCTTTAACCACAGCAGCAGTAATTTTTTGTAAATCAACTAACTCCTCTAACTGCTCAAAAAGATTAGTTTGTGATTTTTTGTAAGTTGATTTATACACAGCTAATTGTTTTCCTGATAGAGTATTAATTACATCTAATTTAACCAAATAATTCAACTTCAGAGATATTATTAATGTACGTACCTGAAGCTCAATATTTGGAGTAAAACTTTCAAGCCTTACACTTTCACTGGCACTATCAGCTGTTTCCAACCAGTCTATACACTCACCCTCTAATAGGGGGTTGCTTCTTGCAGCTTCAAAACTTGGCTCAACTATTAAGGCTATTTGATTAAGCTTATATAAATGAACTATGTCCAAATACTCAGAACCTTCTACGCTTGTATGGCTTACTTTTAAGTATTGTTTTTTAGCTTTTGACAATATTTTGTTTAGATCTTGATTGGTATTAGCTTTTGCCAACTCTTTATCAAAATTAGCTACTACACTCCGGTTAATCGTTGTAGTGGCGTGTTCAGGAACTGATGCTTCCACAACAATAGATGAGTCATTTATTCCAATAAGTGCCTCACCAAGCATTGCTAAATCATTAGCAGTGATAGCTATATTTAACGTACTTAAATCGCCATCATCTTCACCCGCAGCTATACCAGCAACACTTATATCTAATATATTTGATGCATCACTACGTAGCCTTAAAGCACCCTTTATATTTGCGACCACAATATTATTTTCTCCCTCTTCAACCGCAGCAACAATAGCATCATTTGCTTGCAGAGGGGCTATTTTCGTTAATCTATGAAGTAGTTTAGTTTGTTGTTCTTTTTGCCTATCATGATGTTCTCTTAATTTTCTTTCTAATAATGTATTAGATTGATCTAAAGTAACCAAGTGATTCACCTTAAGACTCACTATTAATGTACGTACCTCAAGTTCAACACTTGGCGTAAAACTTTCAAGCCTTACACTTTCACTGGCACTATCAGCTGTTTCCAACCAACTTTCAGAACAGCCTTGTAATTGGCGTACCTTTTTAAACCTAGATTCAACTTCCGGTTCTATTTGATCAAGCCTGTACAAATGATTCTTGTCTAAGTAATTAATCTTGGTTTTATTTATTTTTCTTGATTTTAAGGAAGAGTAACGCTTTCTGCTTTTTAACATTGCTATTTGTAAATTCTGATTACTACTGACTTCTACTATTTGTTTATCAAATTGTTTATTAAATTCAGCGTTAGTCATTATTAATTCCAGTGAACGCTTACGTTTCCTATTGTCTTGTGACTTATTAGAAAAATTAGAGTTACTCTTGTTTTTTCGCTTTGAAGCAGGCTGTAAACTCGCGATCGTACGGCTATTATTTATCGCTACAACCGCTGGGGCAATAGAAATAATTGGTGGTGAATTGTTCAGATCATTTAGCTTATTTATAATTTTATTTTTTTGTCTTTTATAACTCTCTTTATAGTATGCTATTTTTTCTTGTGCTACAGTGTCAATTTCGTCAGATAAAATCAGCTGATTCAGTTGAAGATCCACTATTAATGTACGTATCGTAAATTTATCACTTTCAGGAAATATTTTAATCCTTGCAGTAATTTTATTAGCTGCCTTTTCCCATGGTTCAGAATATTCTTTTAGTTTACCTTGATTTTTTGCACCCTTAAAAATAGCTTCAACTTTAGGTTGTATTTGATGAAGAGCATAAAAGTGATTGGTACGTTTTTTCTTAGTCTCTGCAAACAAGTCTTTTATCTTTCTATTTGTGTCAGCTTTTACTAAATCGCTATTAAATTTAATTTTAAACTCATCAAAAACTACGTCAGTGGGCTGTTCAATGACTAATACTGCTAAGTCAGCAACTGGTAGTACAGCATTTCCCTGTACCACTTGAGAGTCTAAGTTATCAACTGCTGGCATCTTACGGTCATCTTCAAGATTAATATCATTTCTTTCTGAACGCGGACGTTTCCTATTGCCTTGTGATTCAGTGCTACTCACCGACCCATCATCGTCGCCCCCACCCCGTAAACGCAGTACCCTATTATTGAGTTCGGTATCAGTGAGTTTTTTAGGCGATATAGACCTCTTAAGCGAATGACTGTTTTCACGAACCAGCAAGGCATTGTCTAATTTGTAACGCTTGTTGTTGAAAGCTACCAGAGACATCGTCTTTCTACTCGGTTGATACGAATCGTTGTAAGTAATAAACGGTACGCCCCCGATATTTTGTACGCCCGTCAGTACAATCACGTGTGCAGAACGGTTTTTGTAACCGCCTAAAAATCCACCCGCAGCCCATATAGGCCCATTACGCTTTAAAAGCATCACTAACTCTTGCGCCGCTACGTCAATAGTCGCTTGCACACGCCTTTG
>JAYWHD010000038.1:0-12878 GCA_043777895.1 Betaproteobacteria bacterium
TTTGATATTCAAGGTTACAACAGTACTAGTGACAGTGTAGCGACTGTAGCACAACAGGCAATTAGTCAAACTGAATTAGACAATGCTGTGCGTAATCAGCTTGAGGAAGCTAAGCAATCGTTAGGTGATAAGTATGATGCCAAATTATATGACACACCACAAGAACGGCAAAGAATTTTAGACAGGCTTGTCAATCAAAAAATACTGCAGGCAGAAGCATTAAGAAGCAACTTGAACGCTACTGATGATAAATTGTTAGACTTCGTTAAAACTTTACCTGAAGTATATGAAAACAATAAATTTAATGAAGATGCTTACAAACGGTTTGTGTCTACACGTGTGTCTAATGGCAACACTGCTGCGTTTGAAGCGAATCTAAAGTCAGATATGGGTGTGCAAACTTTACTGGCTAGTTTGCAGTCATCAGCCATTGTTCCAAAAAATATAGTCAATAAGATATTGATGGCTCAAGAGCGTACTTTAATGGTACAGTCCTTGTTATTTAAGCCTGATACTTATATATCAAATACTAAAGTTGATATGACGGCTTTAAGCAAATACTACACTACTCATTTTAAACGTTTTGAAAAACCAGAATCTGCCAATATAGAATACATGGTGCTGGACTCTTCTAAGCAATCATCCAGTGAATTAATATCACTCACTGACATTGATTTAAAAAATTATTATGACACTGAAAATAAAAAGAAACGCTTTACTACGCCTGAAGAGCGTCAAGTAGCCCATATTCTGTATAAGCTAGATACAAACGCTAGTGTTGCCGATGTTAATGCTGCTAAACTTAAAGCTGATTCGGCTTTAATTCAATTAAAAAAAGACCCTACACAATTTGAAATGTTAGCTAAACAATTCTCGGAAGATACTGGTTCTGCTAATCAAGGCGGTGATTTAGGTGTGCTTACGCAAACATCTATGGCAGTAATGGGAAAGCCTTTTGTTGATGTAGCATTTTCTTTAAAAGAAGCCGAATTGTCTGCCCCCGTGAAAACGGATTATGGTTGGCATATTATTCAAGTGAAGTCCATTAAACTTGCGCAAACCAAACCATTTGAAACAGTCAAAGCAGAATTAGACATTGAGTTAAAATCTTCTAAAGCTGCTTCGTTAATGGTTGAGAAAAAGAAAAACTTAGTCAGTGCTTTGGGGTTATTAGCACCTTCGTCCTCTTTAAAATCGGTGGCCGATGAGTTTAAATTAGAAATTCAAGTAGTGTCTGGCTTTAACCGTGGGCTTTTATCTCAACCCAATACCCCAAAAGAATTAACGACTAAAATAATTGATGTTTTATTATCAAAAGACTCTATTGATAGCAAAGCAAACACTGGTATGCTAGAAGTCAGTAAGGGCGTTTGGATTGTTGCCCGTTTATCGGGCTATACACCTGCAAAAACCCCTCTTTTAGAGTCAATTAAAGAGACTGTAGAATCACAACTACGTCAAGAGTTAGCTTTGAAACAAGCTAAAATGGCGGGTGAGGCTAAGTTAGTAGCGTTACGTGCTAAACCTAGTGCTGTTGTTGAAGGACTATCATTGCCACAATCCTTAAGTCGCCATAATCGTAATGGATTAACGGCTGATGCATTTGCAGATTTAGTGCGTACTTCTGTGGCTGCCTTACCCGCTTGGACGGGCGTTACACTGCCTACAGGCGAATATGCCTTGTTCAAAGTAATTAGTATAGGTGATATACCTGTTATGAATGATGCGAAAATAGCCAATGTACGGCAAACTTTAAACCGTATTTATGGTGAACAAGAAGGGCAAAGTGTGTTGTCGTTCTTAAAAAGCCGTCATAATGTTAAAAATGTCAAAAAAATGACTATTGAAACAGCTAATATTACGCAGTAGTAACGTACTGAATCTACTATTTTTAAGCATTTTTAGATAAACTTGTGTGTTTATTTTTAGGTATGTTTTTAGAGGCTTTATATTATGGAACGTACACTGTCTATTTTAGCAATTAGTGCTCTACCTGTCTTTTTAACATTGACTTTATCAGTCGCCTTGCAGGCGTGGTTAGCAAATCGTATGGGTGACTTAACGCCTTATCGCCAAGGGCGTTTAAGCTGGGATCCAATCAAGCACATGGATTGGATAGGCACAGTGGTTGCCCCTGTAATATCTATATTAATTGTAGGTGGTACTATTGGTGTACCTGTATTTTTTGGTTGGGCTAAGAATTTAGAGCTTAATATGCAGTTCTACCGTACAAAAAATAGACAATTTTTAATTGAGTCGCCAATATTTTTAGGCCCTCTACTGATGGGCTTAATGTGGATGATAATGAATAAACTATTAGTTGATTCAAATTCCTTTATGCAACAAGTCAGTGCGATGGGTATTCGGGTTGGAATAGGCTTCTTTGCAATTGCACTGCTACCTTTTCCACCATTTCCTTTAGGAAATTTACTATTAAAATACTTACCTAATAAATATTTGATTAAAATTGAACCTTATTTATCATACGCCCCTTTGATTTTATTACTATTTTTGTTTACAGGGTTGTTGCAGCCATATCTCGCATTAATGGCTGGTATTGCTAACGTATTACTTGAGTTGCTAACTATTTGGTTATAATTTTTAAGCTGTGTATTTTAAGCCTTGTCTTTTTAAGCCTTGTATGAATAATCATGAATTTTTAAACGAAAATATTGTTGTTTCAGGTATGCGTCCAACAGGTTTATTGCATTTAGGGCATTACCATGGGGCGTTAAAAAACTGGATTAATTTACAAGCAGTACAACCCTGTTACTTTTTTGTTGCCGATTGGCATGCTTTAACTACCCACTATCAAGACCCAGCTGTATTAGCAGCTAGTACTTGGGATATGATAGTTGATTGGTTAGCGGCAGGTATTGACCCTGATAAAGCGAATATTTTTATTCAGAGCCGTATTCCAGAACACGCTGAACTACATACTTTGTTATCCATGAGTACCCCCTTGTCTTGGTTAGAGCGTATACCTACGTATAAAGACCAGCAAGAAAAATTAAAAGATAAAGATTTATCAACCTATGGATTTTTAGGTTATCCTTTATTGCAAGCCGCAGATGTTTTAATTTACCGTGCCAACACTGTGCCTGTAGGTGAAGATCAAGTGCCCCATATTGAAATGATGCGTGATATTGCCCGTAGATTTAACCATTTATATGGCAAAAAAAAGGGGTATCAAGAGGCTGTTTTAAAAGATATTCAATCTTTAGGCAGTGATTCGGCACGCCGTTTTAAGCAAATATGCAAATATTACCAAGAAACTGGCACGACAGATGCTTTAACAGAAGGGCGTAGCTTAATTACCGCCAGTACCAAACTAACACTTGATGCTAAGGCTTGCTTAATGGGTTATTTGGAAGGAACAGGAAAATCCATTTTAATTGAACCCTCTGTAAGTTTGACAAAGGACAGTAAGTTGCCTGGCTTAGACGGTGCAAAAATGTCTAAAAGTTACAACAATACTATTGCCCTTCGAGATTCACCTAAGGATATTGAATCTAAAATTTTACGAATGCCTACTGACCCAGCCAGGCAGTTGCGTACCGATGCTGGTCAGCCAGAGCGTTGTCCTGTATGGAAGTTCCATCAAGTATACAGTGATACTGATACACAGTTATGGGTTAAAGAAGGCTGTGTTACTGCAACAATTGGTTGCGTAGAGTGTAAGCAGCCTATTGTTTTTGCTGTACAAGCAGAGCTTGCACCTATGCGAGAACGGGCCACACATTTTATTGCTCACCCTAGTTATGTCCGTGAAATAATTGCTTCGGGGTGTGATAATGCTAGAAAAGTGGCTCAAGCAACAATGCACGATGTACGCCAAGCTATGGGTTTATTAACGTAAATAGGTTACAAGTAATATGCTATTAATAATATATTACTTATATATTACTTATATATTAATAATAATAGGCTACAAGTATCTAAGTCTTTTAAATAAAATAGGGTAAAAATTGAAAGATTATTTTAAATGTTAAGTTATCAACACGGCTATCACGCAGGCAACCATGCCGATGTTTTAAAGCACATTGTATTATTAGCAATTATTCAGCACATGCAAGATAAACCTGTGCCTATTAGCTATATTGATACCCACGCAGGGGCTGGGTCTTATGCTTTACATCACACCCAAGCACAAACTACTCAAGAAGCTACAACGGGTATTCGTAAATTATGGGCGTTATATACCAACATATATATAAATACGGATACAAATACGGATATAAATTTAAAATTAAAGCAATCAATCAATCCATCGGTCAACAAAGCTTTGCCTGAATTAATTACCCAGTACTTAGATGCCGTCGCACAATTTAACCCTGTGGGGCAGTTATTACATTACCCGGGTTCACCGCTTTTGATGTTAGCACGGCTACGTACGGCTGAATTTATTCCAGATACTTTACGGGTTTTTGAACGTCACCCTGCTGAACGGCTATTATTAGAAGCCCATTTAATACGCAACACCCCCATACAACCGACCCCCGTTGTCGGTCAAAGAGTATCACGTGTTCGTCCTGTTTTAATTCAAGGTGAAGAGGGTTTTTCAGGTTTAGCCTCGCTATTACCCCCGCTGCATAGACGTGCTTTAGTATTGATTGACCCTAGCTATGAGATTAAAACTGATTACCGCAGCGTACTAGACACTTTACGCCAAGCTATGACAAAATTCCCTACAGGCACTTATGCCGTGTGGTATCCAATGTTAAAACGCATTGAAGCACAACAATTAATTCCTCGTTTGAAAACTGTGTGTAATCAGCATAAAGGAACGCAGTATTTAAACGTTAGTCTGGCAATTAACGCCCCCCACCCCGACAGCTTTGGAGGTTTATGGGGGAGTGGTATGTTTATTATAAACCCGCCTTGGACACTGGCTGCTGCGTTAAAAGTAACAATGCCCGTACTAAAAAACGCTTTAGCACAAGACAATCAAGCCCGCTGGACTATTGAAGTGGCTTAAAGCGATAAAATATACTGTACACACTATAATTTCTTATAAAATTAGTCTTCTCGCGTAAAAATATGTGTTAAAAACTCATTTTCATACCTTTATATTTTATTTTTATTATTTTTATTATTTTTATTATTTTTATTATTTTTATTTACTTATATGTCTATTAAAATTACTTTACCTGATGGTTCTTTACGCCATTTTGATGCACCTGTTACTGTAGCACAAGTTGCTAGTAGCATCGCGACCAGTTTAGGTAAAGCTGCTTTAGCAGGTAAACTCAATGGTATTTTAGTAGATACCAGCACCCTAATTAGTACCGATGCCAGTTTAGCGATTGTGACAGATAAATCTAGTGATGGCTTGGAGGTTATTCGTCATAGCACAGCCCACTTATTAGCGTATGCAGTTAAAACTTTGTTTCCTGAAGCACAAGTGACTATTGGCCCTGTGATTGACAATGGTTTTTATTACGATTTCTCATACAAAAGACCATTTACTAACGAAGATTTAGCGGCTATTGAAACCAAAATGGTGGAGTTGGCTAAAAAAGATGATGTGGTTACGCGAAAAGAGTTGCCGCGTGATGAAGCTATAGAGTATTTTAAAAGTATAGGTGAACTATATAAAGCTGATATTATTCATAATATTCCTGCTGATCAAGCCGTTAGTTTATACACTCAAGGTCTATTTACTGATTTGTGCCGTGGGCCACATGTACCTAATACAGGTAAATTAAAAGTATTTAAACTGATGAAGTTAGCGGGTGCTTATTGGCGTGGTGATAGCAAAAATGAGATGTTACAGCGTGTCTACGGCACAGCGTGGATAAAAAAAGAAGATCAAGAAACCTACTTAACCAATTTAGCTGAAGCAGAAAAACGTGACCACCGTAAGCTAGGCCGAGAGCTTAATTTATTTCATATTGATGAGCATGCCCCTGGTACCGTATTTTGGCATCCTAAAGGCTGGAAAGTATGGCAACACGTTGAGCAATATATGCGTCAAGTGTATCAAGACAACGGCTATCAAGAGGTTAAAGGCCCACAAATTATTGATAAAAGTTTGTGGGAGAAGACAGGGCATTGGGATAAGTACCGCGACAATATGTTCATTACAGAGAGTGAAAAACGCGACTACGCACTAAAACCCATGAATTGTCCAGGGCATATTTTAATTTATAACCAAGGTTTACGCAGTTACAAAGATTTGCCGTTGCGTTTTGGTGAGTTCGGCCAATGCCACCGCAACGAGCCTAGTGGCGGCTTACACGGTATTATGCGTGTACGTGGTTTTACCCAAGACGATGGACATATTTTTTGTACCAATGGGCAAATCCAGCCTGAAGTTACTGCTTTTCATGCCTTAGTTATGAAAGTCTATGCTGACTTTGGCTTTACAAATATTACAGTTAAACTGGCAACTCGTCCAATAGTACGTATTGGTAGTGAAGAATCATGGGACTATTCTGAACAGGCTTTGCGTCAAGCGATTTTGAACAGTGGTGTTGCCTTAGAAGAGTTACCCGGTGAAGGAGCATTTTATGGCCCTAAAATTGAATACCATTTACGAGATAGTTTAGGGCGTAGTTGGCAATGCGGCACAATGCAAATTGATTCAAATATGCCTGAACGACTAGGGGCAGAATATGTTGCTTCAGATAATAGCCGTAAAACCCCCGTTATGCTACACCGTGCCATAGTAGGCAGCTTAGAGCGGTTTATTGGTATTTTGACAGAAAACTGCGCGGGAGCTTTTCCTGCTTGGCTTGCCCCCTATCAAGTGGTTGTGTGTAATATTTCTGAATCTAGTCAAGCGTATGCTGAACACATCACTAAAGATTTAAAGCTACAAGATTTTCGTAGTGTATCGGATATACGCGGTGAAAAAATCACTTTAAAAATTCGTGAGCATAGTTTACAAAAAATACCTTTTATTGTGGTGGTTGGTGATAAAGAAGCTGCGAACGGCCATGTATCGGTCAGAAGGCGGGGCGGTATTGATTTAGGTAATATGGCTATTTTAGATTTTAAACAATTACTAACTCAAGTTATTGCAGAAAAACAAAACTAAATAAAACTAAATAAAACAAAACAAAAAATAAAACAATCTAAGGATTAATACACGAATGGGATCATTAATTATTTTTTTTGAAATACTTTTGTTGTGCATCGTACTGTTTATTGCGTATAAAAAAATAACTACAGACAGCGTTAATAATGCTAATATCAATAATAAACTAAGTACCGATTTAAGCCTGTGTTTGCTGCAGCATACGCAACAAATGAGTCAGCTTCATCAGCTTAATACTCAAAGCCAGTTACAGCAACAGGCTTTAAATGCGTTATCGCAGACTTTACAACAAATACAAGAAGTGATTCGTGGTGATATTCAAACCCAAGCCCGTTCGGGACGCGAAGATACCGCAGCAAATTTTGCACGTTTAAATATAAGCCTGCAACAACCTTTAGAAGCACAAGCCCTTCGTGTACAAACTTTGTCTGAATCCAATGAACGGCGTTTAATAGAAGTGCGTGATGTGTTAGAAAATCGTTTAAGTACTTTACAACAAGACAATGCCGCCCGTTTAGAACAAATGCGTATTACTGTAGATGAACGGTTACAAACAACCTTAGAAGCACGTTTAGGCGAATCATTTAAATTGGTTACCGAGCGTTTAACACAAGTCCACGAAGGCTTAGGTGAAATGAGACACTTAGCCGCAGGCGTAGGTGATTTAAAAAAAGTACTGTCTAATGTGAAAACCCGTGGTGGCTGGGGTGAAATGCAATTAGCCGCCCTATTAGAACAAATACTGACACACGAACAATATGCCGCCAATGTAGAAACTATCAAGGGAACGGGTGCACGGGTTGAGTTTGCTATTAAATTACCAGGTAAAACGGACGGTACACCGTGTTGGTTACCGATTGATGCTAAATTTCCGAAAGAGCAATATGAACGCTTAATTGAAGCGTCAGATAAAAGTGACTTAGAAGGCGTTAAGGCAGCACAACGTGAACTGGAAGTCGTATTACTGGGCGAAGCAAAAACAATCGCTAGTAAATATTTATCACCGCCACATACGACCGATTTTGCAGTTTTATTTTTACCTACCGAAGGTTTATATGCCGAAGTCGTACGTAGACCAGGTTTAACCGACCGTTTACAACGTGAATGCCGTGTAACTGTGGCAGGCCCTAGCACTTTAACGGCCATTTTAAATAGTCTGCATATGGGCTTCAGAACACTTGCATTAGAAAAAAGAGCGTCCGATGTATGGGAGGTTTTAGGGGCAGTTAAAACTGAATTTACCAAATTTGGTGACAGTGTTGCAGCAGTAGGAAAATCACTAGAGACGGCTAAAAATAATTTAGATAAACTTCAGACCCGCAGTAATGTTATGGGGCGTACTTTGCGTGATGTAGAGTTATTACCGATTGAAAAGATAGCAACTACAAATACTCATCAAATCGTGCGTGCTTTGGACGATTCTGCTTAAAAATCGGTACAGTTTATTGGCTAAAATATAGTTAATGGCGTTGATAGTAAACCCATCAGTACAATACTTATTTACTCATCTATTGTTTGTCTATTTACGGACTTATTATTTATCTTTATTTATCTTTATTTTTATTTATTTTTATTTATTTTTATTTATTTTTATTTATTTATTTATTAATTTCTATGACTCAACTTATTGTACATAAATACGGTGGTACTAGCATGGGCAGTACAGAGCGTATTGCCAATGTTGCTAAACGTGTAGCTAAATGGCACCATGCAGGCTATCAAATAGTCGTTGTCCCCAGTGCTATGTCTGGTGAAACAAACCGATTAATTGGATTGGCAAAGTCTTTATCACCACGCCCTAATGAACGTGAGTTAGACCAATTAACTGCCACAGGCGAACAAGTCAGTGTAGGTTTATTAGCTATTGCACTAGAAGCGGAAGGTATTCCTGCAATTAGCTATTGTGGTTGGCAAGTTCCCATAAAAACAGACAATAGCCATACAAAAGCCAGAATTGAAAGTATTGATGATGAACGTATTCGTGTCTCTTTAAACACAGGTTCAGTGGTTATTGTGGCGGGTTTTCAAGGTATTGATGATATGGGTAACATCACTACTTTAGGGCGTGGCGGTTCAGACACATCAGCTGTTGCGATAGCGGCGTCTTTAAATGCAGAAGAATGTTTGATTTTTACTGATGTTGATGGCGTATATACCACTGACCCCCGTGTTGTACCCGAAGCTAAACGTATGGCAAAAATAACATTTGAAGAAATGTTAGAGATGGCTAGTCTTGGCAGTAAAATATTACAAATCCGCAGTGTAGAATTTGCGGGCAAATACCGTGTTAAGACGCGCGTATTATCTAGTTTAACCGACCCCGCTCTACCGATTGAACAAGAAGCCAATTCAGGCACGCTTATTACTTTTGAAGACGATACTAACACTACAAATACTATGGAACAAGCAGTTATTTCGGGCATTGCCTTTTCACGCGATGAAGCAAAAATTACCGTTATTGGTGTATCTGATACCCCTGGTGTCGCCTATAAAATTTTAGGCCCTATTGCCAGTGCTAATATTGATGTAGATGTTATTATTCAAAATCAATCAACTAACGGACTGACTGATTTTTCATTTACTGTGGCACGCGGAGAATATTTAAAAGCTATGGACGTACTGAATACACAAGTCAAACCAACGATTGGGGCAAGAGAAGTTATCGGTGATGCGGGCGTATGTAAAGTATCTATTGTAGGTATTGGTATGAAATCGCACGTGGGTGTTGCCAGTACGATGTTTCAAACGCTAGCTGAAGAAGGTATTAATATTCAAATGATATCTACATCTGAAATAAAAACATCAGTGGTTATTGCTGATAAATATATGGAATTAGCAGTGCGTGCTTTGCATAAAGCCTTTGGTTTAAATCAAACTGATATTTAAAATACTTGATAACTCAATAACTCAATAATTCAATAATTCAATAACTCAATAATTCAATATATTCAATCATTTAATATATTTGATTAAATATACAATCAGTTTTTATTTAGGCTTTGATTTGTTTTAATTTGTTTAACTAAGGAGACCTAAGCGTGAAGCTATTTTTAAACTTACGAAAAATCGCATTGTTCAGTATTGCCGCCGCAGGATTAAGTGCATGTGTGGTTACTCCATCGGGCGTTGAAGTTAATCAGCCGCCCATACCTTATTATGTTGCACCTAGCAATGGCTATGTATGGATGTTACATCCAAAAAAAGGCTGGGGTTGGCAACACCCTCACTACGGTTGGCATCACAAAAAAGAGTCTCGTCGTCATCGTAAACACCATTGATTGGTATCACCGAAAAACTACTTTGTTGAAAATTTTGGAATGCAATATTCATAAGTTTGTTCTCTAAAACGTCAATATATAAACATATATATTGGGGGGGGGGTAGTGGCATAAAAGAAACTTTAAAATATAACCCAAAATTTCTGATTAAATACATTATTTAAAAGGAAAGTATTTTTTGAAAAGCTCTGTTTATACCATTACCAAGCTTTTACTATTTAAACCGTCTTATGCCTACAATTACACAGCTTACTATTGCTACCCGTGCCAGTAAATTAGCTTTATGGCAATCTGAATATACTGCTAAGCAAATAAACTTAATTTATCCAAATATAGCCATCAAACTGTTACCTATGAGTACCAAAGGCGATGAGATTTTAGACCGTAGCCTGTCTAAAATTGGCGGTAAAGGCTTATTTATTAAAGAGTTGGAACAAGCTTTAATTGATGGACGTGCCGATTTAGCCGTGCATTCACTCAAAGATGTCCCTGTTGATTTAGGAAACCAGTTTTGTTTAGCCGCCATTACGCAAAGAGAAGATCCGCGTGATGCTTTAGTCGGGTGTGCTGATTTAGCACATCTTCCAGCAGGTGCAATCGTTGGCACATCTAGTTTACGGCGTGCTGCACAAATATTACGCACATATCCACATTTAGTGATTAAGCCGTTACGTGGTAATTTAGACACCCGCTTAAATAAACTGCTACAAGGCGATTACGCAGTTATTGTTTTAGCAGCCAGCGGCTTAAACCGTTTGGGTTATCAGCATAAAATTTCGGCATTATTGCCTGAAACTACGGTCTTACCCGCTGCAGGACAAGGGGCTTTAGGCATTGAATGTTTGTCAAACCGTATAGACATTATTCACTTGTTATCACCTTTGGCTTGTAACGATACTACGGCAGCGACACAAGCAGAGCGGGCGGTAGGTCTCACTTTAGGTGCTAATTGCTCTACACCATTGGCTGCCTATTCTTGGCTAGATACTATAAAATCGTCGAAAAAAACAACGCGTTATTTATCTGTATGGGCAGGAAATGCCATAGGCACTGAATACTGTGCAGGTGTTTATACGCAAGACAATGACGAAACTCCAACCCAGCTAGGGATACGGGCAGGTCAAGCACTGATTAGGCAAGGTGCTTTACAGTTGATTGATAAAGTGTATGATTAATAATGAGCATTCTAGATTACTCGTGTTACCAGTTGCTATGGTTTCGTCCGTTATCGCCTTTAAACTATAGCTTACCCAGCCATTTAATGGCTTTAAATTGGTATGCAACCCTACATTTGCCCATTGATTATTTACAAGCCTATAGCCTTGATGATAAGGTCAATAACCATATTAATAATAATATTGATACCATTACCATTGATACTTCACCAAATCAAATTAATCTCTTAAATGATAAGTCAGTTGTAGTGTTGTCAAGCCCTACTGCAGCACATATTGCCGCCCAATGGCATTGGCAAACGATTGATACTATTGCTGTTATGGGCGATGCATCTAAAATAGCTTGGCAAAATGCAGGCGGTATTGAACCCGCACAATGGATTGTTTCACCGACAGGCGAATCAATGGGCTTATTTAATTGTCTAAATGGCTACCCGAATATTACAGTTGTACGTGCCAATCAAGGACGCAATGATTTGATTAATCGCTTAAAAGCACTCAATATTAAAGTCAATATATTGGTGGCTTATCATAAATATGATTTGACAAAAACTGAATCATTTCAAAAAAAAATACATTCCGTTTATGAGATTAAACAAGCCATCGCTTTGTATTTTACCAGTACTGATCAAGTTTCACGTCTATTAAGCAGCGTATCCAACATTGGACAGAATGAAGCTCAAACGTTTTTATCGGCGTTATTAAAAAATAGCTTGGTTTTAGTGTCGCATCAACGCATCAAAGAAACTGCCATAAAACTGAATTTTAATAAAGTAATGCGTGTTTGAGGGCGTTAAAGTTTAGCACCACTACATTTATATAAAATAGACTTCTTTTAAAACTATTAAAAATACGTTTCTTAAACTTTAAAACTAAAAGTCTGAATCAAGGTTTTCAGGATTTAAAGATTTTAAAGTTTTTAAAGTTTTTAAAGTTTTTTTAAATCTTATAAATCTTATTTATCCTTTAATCTTAGAAATCCTGATTCCAACTGTTATTTAACAAATCTCTTTTAAAACTAAAGATTTTTTGTATAAATAAAGTTTTAAAAGGTAGCTAATAAAAATCCCCACAAACTTTGCAGTTTGCAGGGATTTTTTATTTTATGTAGCCCATAAGGCTAAATAAACGGCATAAATTACATCATACCGCCCATACCGCCCATATCACCACCACCCATACCACCGCCTGAAGCAGGCTTGTCTTCTGGTAATTCAGCAATCATACAATCTGTGGTTAGCATTAAAGATGCTACTGATGCTGCATTTTGTAAAGCAGTACGCGTAACTTTAGTTGGGTCTAATACACCCATCTCCACCATATCGCCATAAATACCTGTTGCGGCGTTATAACCATAATTACCTGTACCTGCCGCTACATTAT
>JAYWHD010000039.1:0-1594 GCA_043777895.1 Betaproteobacteria bacterium
GGTAAACCTACCCACGGTAAATAGTTTTTATGCCGCATAATCAACCAAGAAGTGTAGGGCATGTTATAACAAATAACCATAGGCAGACGATATAAAGCAGCCTCTAAAGTCGCTGTACCACTTGCAATAAGCCCTATATCAGCGGCAGATAATACTAGTTCAGCTTGCCCACGCAATAGTGTTAGAGGCAAGTCGGGGTATTTAGCGAGGTATTTTTGTGCTTGCACCATTAAAAGATCACTAGCGATGGGAACTATAAAATATAAGTTAGTGTTCTTTTTTAACAATAAAGCCGCAGCTGCTAATTGATTAGGAAAAATATAATTTAACTCTGTTTCACGGCTACCTGGTAACATTGCAACCAAAATGGTGTTGAAAGCTATTGATGTAGTTTGATTAATATTTAGCAATAAATCACATAACTGTTGCTTTACTTTATCTTTATTAATCATTAAGGGAATTGCTTGTGCCATAGGATGGCCTACATATTGTGCACGCATTCCGACAGCATGGTACAAGGGCACTTCGTGTGGAAACACGCACAACATAGTGTCTATTGCAGCTTTAATATTTATTAATCGTTCGCGCCGCCATGCCCAAATACTAGGTGAAATAAAGTGAATGGTCGGTATACCAATAGACTTTAATTTAAAAGCTAATGCCAAGTTAAAATCAGGTGAATCAACAGTAATACAAATTCTTGGTTTACGTTGTATTGCTTGAGTCATTAAAGCACGACGCATCAACCATAGACGCGGCAAGGCTGGCAGTACTTCCGCATAACCACGTACAGCTAAATTATCTATGTTTTCTACACACTCCATTCCTAGTGCAGACAACCTTTGACCGCCAATTCCCCAAGCAGGCCAATCACAGCCTTCTTGTCGCAAACCTTTTAGCAAATAAGAAGCCAATATGTCACCCGAGCTTTCACCCGTTACGATTAGAATATTATCAAGGTACATAAGCCGCTTTTAACGAATAAAACCACGCCCATTATGGGCAATGAAATCTGAAAATACAGCTATTTTCTCACGACTAGTTCCGCAATTATCCATTATTTTAGCAATAGCTAGTTGAGCTGCGTCTAATTTTAAGTTATCACGATACAGTAAACGATACGTGCGCTTAAGCCACATCAAATCGTCTGATGTAAATCCACGGCGTTTGAGTCCTTCGGTATTTAAACCATACGGTTTAGCTGGGTAGCCTTGAGCCATTACATAAGGGGGTATGTCTTGTAACAGCACTGTGCCAGCACCTGTCATAGCGTGAGCACCAACTCGGCAAAACTGATGAACTGCGGTCATACCCCCTAAAATAACCCAATCTTCAATTTGGACATGCCCTGCTAGTTGCGTTGCATTGGCAATAATTGTGTGATTACCAATAACACAATCATGTGCAATGTGTACGTACGCCATAATCCAATTATTTGAACCAATTGTGGTCATACCTAAATCTTGTACAGTACCTGTGTTGATTGTGACGCATTCACGAAAAGTATTATGATTACCAATCACTAAACCTGTAGGTTCGTTGGCATATTTTTTATCTTGTGGTATCCCCCCAATAACCGCATGAGCGTGAATAG
>JAYWHD010000040.1:0-4530 GCA_043777895.1 Betaproteobacteria bacterium
ATATTAATACCGCCTTAGTTTAATTAATGGCTACAACACCTGTTACTCAACGAACGTACCAAACTAATTGTTCAAACTGTGGTGCAATTACACTATTTCGTGCAGCCAGTACAACGCACACAGTCTGTAGTTATTGTGCCAGCACAATCACACGTAGCGGTGAAGTATTAAGCAATATCGGCACAGTCGCCAGTGTATTTGAAGATTACAGCTTATTACAAATCGGAACTCAAGGTCAATTTCAAGGTATTAACTTTACTTTAATGGGTAGGGTGCAGTATGAGGCCAGTACAGGGCGTTGGACAGAATGGGTCGCATTATTAGACAATAAACTAAATAACAAAGATATTACCGCGATTTTAAGTGAAGACAATGGCAGCTATGTATGGATGCAACTAAGCGATGGTTTAAGTGCTACACAGATACCGCCTGCTCATTCATTGAGTTTAGGTAAAATCATTTCTTATTTAAACATCAGTTATGTCGTATCAGCCTTACACCAAACCCGTTTAGTAGCCGCTCAAGGCGAGTGTGGTCAATTATCCATATTCAATGTTGCCTTTGAGTATGCTGAACTGCGTAACCATAAAGGGCAATTACTCACGGTATCGTATGGTGTATTTAACGATATATCCAGTGATATTAAAACCCCCAGTATTTATTTGGGTGAAGCCATTGACTTAAATATATTAAAATTAACGGGCTTAAAAAATTCTAGTTCAGTTACAACCGTTTCTGGGCAATCATTTGATTGTCCAAACTGTGGTAGTCCCGTGACTATTTTATTGGATTCTAGTAAAAGTATTACGTGTAAATCTTGTAATAGCTTAATTGATTTAAGTCAAGGTTTAGGAGCTCAACTGGCTTATGCTTTACAAGCAGAGCCGATTAAGCCACAAATTTCTTTAGGTAGCTTAACTATGATTGCAGGTAAATCTTGGCAAATTACTGGCTATCAACACCGTATGACGGTTGTTAATCAAAATAGTATTGACGATGAACAAGAAGGGTGGGAAGAGTATTTATTATATAACGCTCAATTAGGGTTTCAATTTTTAGTTGATTCTAGTGAAGGTTGGAGTTTAGTGCGTCCTATTACGGGTGTACCGAATGTATCATCCAATGGCAGTGTGGGTTATTTAGGACGAACATATCCAGCTGCCCCACTTTATACTGCACGGACTGAATTTGTTTTAGGTGAATTTTATTGGCCGCTCAAACGAAACGATACTACATTAAACCAAGATTTTTCAGTCAATCAGTACCGTTTAAACTGCGAACAAAATGCTCAAGAAACGGTTTGGTCAGCAGGGCAAACGGTATCAGCCCAAGCGGTTATTCAGATGTTTAATATTTCAGCCGATCAAGCCAAGCATTTTAGAGGCGATGTTACTCCTGTTGCTTTAAACGTTAATACGCTAAAGTGGGGAATCATCGTTGTACTCATATTAGCTTGGATAGTAATGAGTATTATGGCAGACAACCCTAAAGAAGCGTGTCAAAAACAATTTAATCCGTATAGTACTGTGTCGGCAGAGCAGCAAATGCAACAATGCTTGGTAAACTATCAACAACATAGTAGAAGTGGTGGCTCGTATGGCGGTTTTTATACGGGCAGTGGCGGACACAAATAGTCCTATTTATTACTTTACTACTTATTTTCGCACTGTTTTTGCACGGTTTTATTGGTATTTTAATTTTTAATGACTTTATATTTAACATATTTAACATTTTTTAACGCGTACTTATATGACTTTATTTATTCCTCATTTACTTGACTCTTTAATATTTGCTTTATTGGGCGTTACTTTATTTTGGTTATGTTTTATTGTTATTGATTGGATAACACCTTATAAACTATGGGTAGAAATCATTGAAAAACAAAATCTAGCTTTAGGTGTCGTAGTCGCTGCGATGTGTTTAGGTATTTCTTTGATTGTTGCTGCGGCTATTCATGGTTAAGCCTGAAGAGCTTGCTGTAAATACACCGCTAGTAACTCAATTAACACCCCATACGACTGAACTGGTTTTATTAATTAGCGTATTTATTGTTGCTGCTTGTGGATTACTATATGAGCTGGCTGCTGGTGCAATTGCTTCTTATTTGTTGGGCGATTCTATTTTACAGTTCTCTACTATCATTGGAGCTTATTTATTTGCTATGGGCGTGGGTTCGTGGCTGTCTCGTTACCTTGACCGCCAAATAATTGCCCATTTTTTACGCATTGAGCTGTTAATTGCTTTATTAGGTGGGTTAATGCCTGCGGGTTTATTTGCAATTAATGCTTATGCCCCAGAAGGTTTTCGTTTTATTTTATACCTGTGGGTTATGCTCATTGGTATGTTGGTCGGAATAGAAATTCCTTTAGTCATGCGTATTTTAAAACGACACACGCAATTAAAAGAAGTAGTGAGTCAAGTATTGGCTTTTGATTATTTAGGTGCATTGGCTGTTGCTGTTGCCTTTCCTTTATTATTAGTTCCACAATTAGGTTTAATTCGTACGGGTGTATTATTTGGTTTATTTAATGCCTTTGTAGCTATATGGGCTATTGGCTTATTTCGCTTTGAGTTGCGGGCTAAAGGGACTCATCAAATCGCTGCGGGGTTTACTTTACTGATATTAAGTGTTGCATGGTTGGGGGCTAATACCATTACAACATTAACAGAAGACAAATTTTATCAAGACCCTATTATTTTTAAGGCAACGTCGTCTTATCAAAAAATTATTGTTACCCACGGCAAGCAAGGACACCGTTTATTTTTAAATGGTAATTTACAATTTTCTCAACGTGATGAGTACCGTTATCATGAATCACTGGTTCACCCTGTGATGTCAGCCCATGGTGCGCCTAAACGGGTTGCTATTTTAGGTGGCGGTGATGGTATGGCTGTTCGTGAAGTCCTAAAATATGACAGTGTAGAAGAAATTACGTTAGTTGAATTAGACCCAGTGATGACCCAGCTATTTAAAGATAAGCCTGCTTTAGCCGCTTTAAATAATGATTCGCTTAAGTCACCTAAATTAAAAATTGTCAATCAAGATGCGTTTAAATTTTTAGAAAATACATTGTCAAGCGATATTAAGCAACACGCTTTATATGACATTATTATTGTTGATTTTCCAGACCCCAGTAATTACGCCATTGGCAAACTGTACACGACTAGTTTTTATGCCTTGATGGAATCACACTTAGCCGCCAGTGGTTATGCTGTGATTCAAACGACTTCGCCTTTAATTGCACGGGCTAGTTTTTGGACTGTCGCCAGTACTTTAGAAGCCGTTGGACTAAACGTTGCCCCTTACCACGCACACGTCCCTAGTTTTGGTGAATGGGGCTTTATAGTCGCGAGCCATCGCCCCTTTAATCCATCAATGACTGGGCATTTACCTAAAAATTTACGCTTTTTAAATGATGGCAATATGAGTGCTTTATTTAATTTTCCTAAAGATATGTCAAAAATGATAATGCCTGCTAATCGCTTAAGTAATCAAACCTTAGTTAATACTTTTGAACGTGAGTGGGGCAGTTTTAGCCCTTAAAGAATTTAATTTTATATCACTTATTATTAAATTATTAAATTATTAAGTTGTTAAGTTATTAAGCACAATACACAATATAAAGTACACATTATTATGAAGCTAGTAGACCATTTTTTAATTAGTATGCCCAGTATGGCGGACACATCATTTAAAGATACCGTTATTTATGTGTGTGAACACAATGAATCAGGTGCGATGGGTGTTATTATTAATCAAGCCACTGATATTACTGTATCAGATTTATTTGAGCGTATTGATCTTAAAGTCCCTAATGGCTTAACTCAAAATGGTGAGGATTTCAATAAAATGCCTGTACTCAACGGTGGTCCAGTACAACATGAACGTGGTTTTGTTCTGCACGAACCACCGACTAACTACAGTGCTAGTATTGTGGTTGGGGGGATAACTGCTACCAGAGCTTTAACGACATCGCGTGATGTATTAGAAGCTGTTTCTGAAGGTACTGGCCCTAACTGTATGTTGATTGCTTTAGGTTATAGTGGTTGGGCTGCTGGGCAACTTGAGGCTGAAGTATCTAAAAATGCTTGGCTGACTATTCCTGCTGATACGGGGGCAGCCACCGTTTTATGGAATACGCCGCTTGCCGAGCGTAAAAATGCGGCTATTCGCTTGTTAGGCATAGACCCTAATAGATTAATTAATCAGGTAGGTCATGCTTAATACACCTGTCATTCAAACTGTTTTATGCTTTGACTTGGGTATGTCGCGTACAGGTTTAGCCATTGGCAATACTTTAACGCGTCAAGCACGCGGTTTAAAAGTACTACGTGCCACCAACAAATTAATGCGGTTGGCGTGCGCACAAGCCGCTATTGTAGAATGGCAACCCAACTATTTAGTCATAGGTTTGCCTTGCCACCCTGATGGCAAACCACACGATATGACACGTGCCGTAATTAACTTTACAAAATTAGTTTCTTCAACAACAGGACTAGCCGTTTATTGGGTAGATGAGCGGTATAGCT
>JAYWHD010000041.1:0-1584 GCA_043777895.1 Betaproteobacteria bacterium
TTCAACCAGCTCATCTAAGGATCGGGCTAAGTTTGTAACTAAAATATAAGGAATGCTTTCACCCGCCCCCGCTGCAGTTTGTTGTGCAATATCGTTTAACGGGGCAGCACGGTCTTTAGGGGCAATCACCGCATGAATACCAGCTCCATCAGCAACCCGCAGGCACGCACCTAAGTTTCGTGGGTCAGTAATACCATCTAATACTAATAAAAAAGGCGGTATGTTAAGCTCGGCACATTGTTCTAATACATCAGCAATAGTCAGTAGCTGCGGCATTGCGCTTGCCATAGCCACCACACCTTGGTGGCGTGTGTGTCCAGAACATAATTTATTTAAACGCGATTCATCAGCTTGAATCACCGTAATTTGAGCCGATTTACACATCATTAGTAAATCACGCATACGGGGGTCACGGCGTTCCTTATCCACCAATACTTCTTGAATGGATGAGGCCGCTAGTTTAATACGCATACGTACTGCGTGAAAACCTGTGAGTAAATGGTGAGGCGAAGGCGTGTTATTTTTGTTCATATTGATATTGTAGGCGGTGTACGATTTGATAAGGTAATATTGGGTGTTAAAAAAATAATTCAAGTTTAAAATGGTACTCAATCGCTTTAAATATTTAAATACTTAAATACTTAAATAAATCTCTTTCAAAATTATATTTACACGAGAAACACTTTTATTTTAAAAGCGGTTTATTCCATACATAATATAAAGCTTAGAATAAAGATTTTTAAGATTAAAAAATAAAACATGACTTAAAACATCTTTAAAATCCTTAAATTCTGAGAATCTCGATTCAGACTTCTAATACAACTAATTTTATAAACAATACAAACAATACAAACAATCTAAATAAGATAAAAGATATGAAAAATATAGAAAAAAATCCTAACTTGTATATGAAAAATATAGAAAAAAATCCTAACTTGTCTTGGCTACAACTAACGCTTGATTGGTGTGCAAGTTTTAAAATATATTCTCAACCCGAAGTAGCCCGTATGCTGGCATTAGGGTTTAGTGCAGGCTTACCGATATTGCTGGTATTTGGTACGCTGTCGGCTTGGTTACGTGAAGCGGGTGTAAACCGTTCTACGATTGGTTTTTTAAGTTGGGTGGGTTTACTGTATGCGTTTAAATGGGTATGGTCGCCTTTAGTAGACCGTATGCCATTGCCCTTTTTGACTACACAGTTTGGACAACGGCGGGGCTGGATGTTGTTGTCTCAAATAGGCATCACACTAGGTTTAATCGTTATGGCGGTAACAGACCCTAAATATCAATTAATGGTGATGGTATTGGGTGCTTTATGGGTTGCTTTTTGTTCGGCAACACAAGACATTGCTTTGGACGCTTTACGGATTGAATCAGCTGATGATACATTACAAGGTGCTTTATCAGCGGCTTATCAAACAGGTTATCGCTTGGCAATGATTTGGGCTGGTGCGGGCAGTTTATGGTTAGCCAGTTGGTGGCAAGGCAGTTTATTGGGCTATGTGAATAGTGCGTGGACGGTTGCTTACAGTGTAATGGCAGCCAGTATGTTAGTAGGCGTATTAGCGGTGTGGTTTACACAAG
>JAYWHD010000042.1:0-12692 GCA_043777895.1 Betaproteobacteria bacterium
TAACCATTTTAAATGAACGCATTTATCACAATGGTGTGGTTGCCGAACACACACCCTTGCAAGGTTTAGTGGCAGCGTCTAACGAATTACCCACAGGACAAGAAGATTTAAATGCCTTGTATGACCGTTTTTTGATGCGTTGTTTTGTGGATTATGTAAGCGACACCCAATTGCTTGACCTGATGAACACCCACAACCAAGGCACTGCACCTGCTTTACGCCACACAATCACGCCACAAGACCTTGCAGATTTACAAGAAAAAGCAAAAACAATTCAAATCCCTGACACCATTAAGCAGGCTTTGCAAGCCATTTGGGTACAACATAAAGCAGTCTTCAAAGAAGACAACCGCGAGACACTGTCTGACCGCCGTTTGCTGAAAGCCTTAAAAATCATGTGTTTTTCTGCTGCCAGTAATGGGCGTGATGCCGTGGATTTATCTGATATTTTTCTGTTGAAAGACAGCCTTTGGAATCACCCTGACAACATAGATGCCGTATTGACATTAATTAATACAACTTTAAAAAAGTTTAATCAGCAAGTGCCAATCAGCAGCTTGAACGTGCTTGAAATGCAAGACGGCAATGGCAATTGGTCGCCAGTATCCTCTAGCAATACCGCTTTGCAAGTAAGCCAAACCGCACTTGCCCAACACAGTTCAGTCAAAACAGTAACAGCTGCTGCAAAAGGTTCAGTGGTTAAAGGCTGGGTGGGCAGCGGTACACAAAACGACCCATTGCAAGTGGCTTGTCTAGATGATTTATTGGATTTGGCCAGTGAACATATTGGCAACAAAGGTTATTATTTTGTGCAAACCGCCGACATTGATGGCGCAGCTGTAAAGCAGTGGCAAAAAATTACATTTGGTGGGCATTATGATGGTCAAGGGTTTGCCATTGCTGCGCCTGATGATGTGGGTATTTTTAGTACCGTCATGGACGGCAGCAGTTTTAGCAACATTCGTATTCCTACAAACTCACGTTTAATTAGTACTTCTGATAAGTTGTCTAACTGCATTATCACGGCGTGTTCAGCAGGGGGAAGTTTAATTTATTCTTCTTCTATTACTGATTGCACCATCACGGCGTGTTCAGCAGATAAAAATTTAATTTATTCTATTAACGGCTGCACTATTAATGGCTGCACCATCACGGCGTGTTCAGCAGGTGCAAGTTTAATTTATTTTTATAACAATACTTCTTCTGTGGTCAATTGCACTATCCGTGATTCATCTGCGATGACTTGTATTATTAACTCTAACAACCCATGTCTTGATAAAGTAGAGAAATTTATAGTCAGCAACTGTTTTGTAGGTATTGGCATTGCTGGTATTAATAACAGACCCTATATATACGCGAGACTGACTTTAAACAACACGGCACGGCTTGACGGCTTGATGGTGAATGAAACTACAAAACTGGATGCCAGCCAATGGAAACAACGGTATTTTGAAGGCAACTTGCACTGGGATTTTGACACCGTTTGGAAATGGGATACCGCTAAAAATCTCCCTGTACTGCAAAACTGTGGTGTGAGTGCAATGAATACATCAGCCAAAGCACCCTTAAATACGCACACCAAAAAAGCCGCTGAAGGCATGCAAGATATGTTGAGCCATCAATTAAAAAACAATATTTGGATTTAAGGACTGCCAAGCCCTCCTGTGCTAAGGGGGGCTTCAATTAAACCTTAACCATTAACTATTAACCATTAAAAAGAATTGTTATGCTTCCTGCTTTTTTAGCCAATATAGGCGCACGCATTGGCTTAAAACCAATAAAGTATTTTATTGATGCGGTGTTTCGTGACAAAGTCATACCCGTTGCGGGAAGCATTGTGTATTGCGATTTGTGGGTTGCCGCCGAGCATTCAGGCGTTTATGTGGGCGATGGGCAAATTTCTAATATCGTCGTAGAAGGGTTTGCAGAAAGCCAAGTCCAACACAGTGATGCGCGTGATTTCACCTCTAAAAGCACGATTGGAAACAAAATTTATGTGTCTTGCAACGATGATGGTGCAGTAGGTCATGCTTATGTTGGCAGTAAAGCTGATGCCGCCGTAGGCAAGCGCAGCTTTTATGGCTTGGTATTTAAAAACTGCCATGTGTTTTCTAAAGATTGTCTTGATGCCCTTGATGATGCACGTACGGACAGCAGTTTTCTTTCTTGGGCGATTGATATGATTACGCCTGAAGAAACTTGGGAACCCACCATTCGTGCCTTAAAAAGCAGCGCTGAAAAAAAATTAGGTGCAAGCAAATGGCGTTTATGGGATTGGGAAAACGACAATCCACAATCACAGAATAATTCATCTGAACAAGAACCACCCAATTGGCAAGAGCAGCATGATTTTTTTATGAACTGTCCATTAAATGCACAGAGCATGGCTGCGATTTTGAGTGAACTACAAGACATGAAAGCTTATGAAGCTGAAATTGCCAATGAAAACATTCCGAGTGATATTCGCCAAAAACTGGTGGCTTTACGTACTTTATTAGCGGACATTGATAAAAAATATCAACAAAGCCGTACCTTTATAGAACACAGCGCAGGGCTTGGCTGGTCTTTGTCTTATGCCGACTTAAAAAACAGCACCGAAGATTTTGCTGCACTGGCTACTGAATTGCAAAACAACCGTGCGATTCAAGAGTTAGTCAAAAAAATGGGGCGGAACTATATTTCTGAAGAAAAAAAGAAACAAATCAAAATCCCAGAAGCCAGTAAAAGTGAAGTACATGGCACGCACCGCAGTGCCGATTTAATGCGTTTATTGCCCAGTGAATTGGTCAATTTAGAAGACGACACTTTGGAAATACTGTTTTATTCAAGATTGTTAGAACGCAATTTAATGACTTATGAGCTGTCAGGCATTACGCATCAAACTGGTGAAACCAGCGAAACCCATCAAAAACGCACAGGGCCAGTGGTTGCTTGTTTAGATACATCAGGCAGCATGAGCGGCACACCGATATTAAAAGCAAAGGCACTGTTGCTGGCAATTGCTAATATCTTAACAACAGAGAAGCGTTCGTTACACGTGCTTTTATTTGGTGCAGCGGGGCAATTGCGTGAATTTAAAATGGAAAATGCACAAGAAGCGAAAGGTTTATTGGGGTTTTTAGGGCAAGGTTTTGGCGGCGGAACAGATTTTGAAACGCCTTTGCAGCGTGCTTGCGACATTATCAAACAAGAAAAAACTTATTTAAAAGCCGATATCTTAATGATTTCTGATGGTGATTGCAGTTTATCGTCTGAATTTACCGCACGCTTGCACGTACAACAATCACAATTAGACTGTAGTATTTATTCTGTGCTGTGTGCAGGGTCTCGCGGAGACAATGGTTTCAGCAATGAAGTGATATTAATTTAAACCCATATTTTTAGCCACAATTTTCACATGAAACATTCAAATATAAACAGCTCCCAATTAGGCGTGTACATGGACCCGTTTACGGATTACGGTTTTAAAAAACTGTTTGGCGAAGAAGACAGCAAAGTCTACTTAATTGACTTTTTAAACAGCGTTTTGACAGGGTTTTTGCCTGAAATTAGCGAACTTAATTATAGTAAAAATGAGCATTTAGGCAATAAAGCGATTGACCGTAATGCCGTATTTGATTTGTATTGCAAAAGTCCGAAAGGTGAGCGGTTTATTATTGAACTGCAAAAAGTCAAGCAAGATTATTTTACGCAACGCAGCTTGTTTTACAGCACGTTTGCGATTCGAGAACAAGCGAAAAAAGGCAACTGGGATTTTAATTTAGCCCCTGTGTATTGCATCGGAATTTTAAATTTTACGTTAAATGACACGCCTAATCACCCGCTGAACACGCCTAAAAAATACATCACTAAAGCAAAAATATTAGACATTGAAACACACGCTACTGTGATTGAAGAATTGAACTTTGCGTTTATTGAATGTTCTAAATTTGATAAATCTTTACATAAAAACAGTTCAAAACAAGACAAATGGTTGTATGTTTTATCGCATTTAGCCAAGTTACACGACATGCCAACGGTGTTAAGTGAACCTTTATTTGAAGATTTTTTCCAAAAAGCCAATGTATTAAAACTGCCATTAAAACAACAGTCTTTGTACAACGCCAGCTTGAGTTATGCAAGAGATTTGCACAATATTGAGGCACAAAATTATGCCAAAGGCAAAGAAGAAGGCATTGCCGAGGGTAAAGCAGAGGGCATTGCCGAGGGTGAGGCACGCGGTAAAAAAGCGGCTGCCGTTCAAATTGCACGGGCTTTGAAAAAACAAGGGCTTGAAGGAACAGTGATTATGAATATAACGGGTTTAACGGCTGATGACATTAATTAGATTTGAAATATAGGTGATGTTTAAATAAAACTGATGAAATTAGTTTAATACTTTTTAATAGTTATTTAATTAATAGTTATTTAATGCTTAAAAGTAAACAATACAATCATTAAATTAGCCTATTAATATAATCATTACACTTAAAAATGAGAGTTTTTATTACCTATAGTATTGAATGTATTGGCTTAATAAGAATAAGAACTTAAAATGAAGTGTAAAGACTATATAAACGTTATAAAAATTAAAATTTAATATTTAATGTTACCCCAACACATTACCATCAGGTTTGATGCACTGATTTGGACTGACTTGATTCATACAAGACTAAGGTAAATGAGTTGTAATACTGGATTTAGGGCTGATATTGCCTAACCACAACAATAAACTACGTGATGGTCTACCTGTAATGGTTGAATAAATTACAGCATTGGCTAAAACATTTTTAACATAACCCCGTGTTTCATCAAAAGGAATTGTTTCGGCAAATAGTGCGCCCTCAACCGTCTTGTCTAACGATGCCCGCCATTTTTTAGAACGCCCTGGCCCTGCATTGTAAGCCGCCGTTGCTAAAACCGCCGATTGGTCTAAATCATTCATTACCATTGATAAATAATGATGTCCTAGCGTAAGATTGACTGTTATATTATTTAACTGGTCAATATTGTAGTCATACATACCTATTTTTTTGGCAACAAAGGCAGCCGTTGCAGGCATAATTTGCATTAAACCGCGTGCGCTGACTGATGAACGTACATCACTAATAAACCGGCTTTCTTGACGCATTAAGCCATACACCCAATGACTATCTAAGCCCAGTTTACTGGCAATAGGGTGTGCTTCATCAAAATGGGGCATTGGAAAGCGTTGCGTAAAATCACTAGCAGTCATTCCTTTAGCACGGTCTGCTGTACTAATCATTCGGTCTAAACGGTTTAAGCGGCGAGCGGCTTCAGCGTAGTGAGGCAATTGTTCATTGCTTAAACCGCGTACTAACCAATTCCATTCGCGATTGCCTTCCCAGCGTAAACCAATTCTGTAAAAAGCCTCCATACGGGCGATTTCGGTACGTTGAAAAACGGCATTAACCATAGTGTCGTCTATGATTGGTTTAGCAGGTAATTGTAATGGCAATCCTAAAGCTTCTTGAGCCAGTAGGTTATAAAACCCCCAGCTAGTACTGCTGGCATCTTTAGTAGCGATACTTTCATAAAAAGGCCGTGCTACATTAGCACGATTGGTATAAGTTAATGCTTGAGCATACCAATAAATCCAAGTGGGGTCGCTTTTTAAATGTACGGGTAAGTGAGGAATTAAATAAATCATTAAGTCCCAATCTTGAGCCCGTAATGCCCCTCGCAATGACCACTCTAAAGTATTGTCGCTGCCTAAACCTTCTAAGCTAATAGGTAAATCAATAAACGTATTGCCTACAGAACTATTTAGTTTAAACCAACGGTTACAGTTATTACGAAGTTGTTGAGCACAACTAGCTGCCCCTTGAATAGCGACATGTGGACTGACGGTTTCTGGAATGTTTTGTTCTGTACGGGCTAGTCTTGCTAAAGCTAATTGTTTAAGTGATGATTGAGTGATATCTTGTTTTAAAAGGCTACTCGGCGACTGAATAGCCAGTTTTAACTCACGGCTACTCACGGGTAATAATTCAGCTAAGCGTAGAGCAGCTTGGCTTGATTTTCCTTCGGCTAATACATGAATGGCATCCCATACATCAACATCGTTAAAATACTGGGTTTGATATAGTAAAGTCACTGCTGCCATACACCCTTCACCCGCTAAATGGCTACTGTTTTTAAACAAAGTTGTACGGGCAATGTTTTTTATGACAGTACCTTGAGTGGCTTTGCTGGCAATCGCATAGCAATTAACTTGTGGGTCATCAGCTAACACAAATAAAGGAAGTTGTTTATCAAACTGTTGCCAATCAGCACGCTGGCCTAATAATAACAACCAGTCATTACGTAGGCGGTCAGCAACAAATTGATTGGGGTAAGTGTTGATAAACTGTTGTATTTCACGGTCATCAACATTCGGTAAGCGTAATTTTATGTGCCAGTATTCACCAAAGTTATACAAAGGGTAGCTAGGTGATAATTGAGCCGATAGCTGCGTGACTTTAGTGAGATTTTTTTGTTGAGCAGCACGGTATAACTCTAAAAAAATATCATCATCAGGTACGCTATTGTATAAATAAATTGGACTGTCTAAATTAGTTGCATTGATGTTAGGAACATTAGTTTGGCTGATAGCACATTGGCTATTAATACATAAAATACTAGCAATTATGATTAAATAGATACGAGAGCTACGCGTTTTAATACGCTTAACATAGGCACAGTTATTAATAATAGACAAAGTAGACAAAGGTAACATAAAATATAAATCCTAACTGTATTGGGTTTTAAGTTTAATAAAATTTAATAAAGTATATTTAAAGTACTTTAGTAAATAAAAACATTAATAATACAACATTGTGTCTCAAAATAACTCATTAAATAATGTGTTGCTTGGTTCAAAGCAATCACTTCGTCAATTGTTGTTGGCACAAAGACAAACGCTATCAGAAGCACAAAAACATTTTAGACAAACAGTAGGTATTAAAAAATTAATACAGCAGCTACAACAAAACTATAGCCATATTTGTATTGCCTTATATTGTCCACATGCGGCTGAACCCAATATATTAGGCTTGCTTACAGATGTACAATTTAATAGCGTTGATACAGGATATTCTTTTGCTTTGCCTATAGTTGTAAATAAAAATCAACCTTTACAGTTTGCTAAGTATTGTGCTGGTGATGTTTTAATAAAAAGTACTTATGGGATTTTAGTGCCTAAACAGGTTCAGTGGGTTGTGCCTAATTTAATTTTGATGCCTTGTTTAGGCTACCAGCGTACAACAAATGGGATATACCGCTTGGGTTATGGCGGCGGATATTATGACCGTACTTTGGCACAATTGTCTTTTGATGCTGATTTTCTTGGGACAATTGCAATTGCATGGCGTGAGTCTTCTTGTTGTTTTGATGTAGATGTGTTTGATAAAAAAGCGGATTATCTTCTACTAATGTAAAGTAGTTTCTTGTAAAGTAGTCTCTTTAAGCAATGCTTATCTTAAATAAAAAATAAGATAACTATTTTTGACGGCATATATTTTCCGCTGCACTGTGTGATTTGCATTGCATCTTCATGATGCCAATTTTTTGTTTAGCTGTTAAGCTAATACGTCCCACAATACGTATTTACTTAAACATTTTTTGCTATTCTTGATAATGGCTTTTTTCTTGAACTACCCTGAATCAAAGATGGCTTCAGATGATCCACGACTAAATATAAACGTATCAATGTCATCATAGCTGGCGGCTTCGTCTTCGGATAATACTGTATATTTACGGATTAAGTACAGTCATCAAGTGATTTTATGGTAAAATCAGGGTATAAAACGGATATATAAACTGAGATGAATTTACCATGAAAAAAGAATCACCCCTTTTTACTGATTTAGAATGCTTTATTTCTACACCTGAAGCTATCTTTATAAAAAATAAACGCCTAAGTATGGGTTTAGGTTGTGCTGAATTTGCCTGCTTATTAGGTATGAAAGCAAATGGTGAGCGAACTGTTCGTGGCTGGGAATCTGGTGAACATATGCCAAGCACAGTTACTTTAACCAGAATCAAAACATTGTCTAATTGTGTCCCATTCAAATCAAATATTACTAGTTCATTTCGTTTTATTGATTTGTTTTCAGGCATAGGTGGCATACGATTACCCTTTCAAGAATTAGGTGGGCAATGTGTGTTCAGCTCAGAATGGGATAAATTTGCACAACGAACTTATGCAGCAAACTTTGGTGAAATACCACATGGAGATATAACTTTAATCTCTGAAACTGAGATTCCTGACCATGATTTATTGGTAGCAGGCTTTCCATGTCAAGCATTTTCACAAGCAGGCTTAAAACAAGGTTTTAACGATACACGTGGCACAATGTTTTTTGAAATCCAACGAATTTTAGAAGAAAAACGCCCTAAAGCATTTTTATTAGAGAACGTTAAGCAGTTAAAAAGTCATGATAAAGGCAGAACGCTCAATACCATATTAAATATATTACGTGGTCAGCAGACAAGTCAATCACCATTAAGTATTCAAGTCGGTATGGAACTATTTAATAAAACACAACAAGCCTTAGCTTCACATTTAAATTATTGGGTAGATATTAAAGTATTACGTGCCGCAGATTTTGGCGTGCCGCAAAATCGTGAACGGATCTTTATTGTTGGTTTTAATTTAGATTACTTTGGGGTAACTACTCCCTTTGATAAATGGTTTACTTGGCCTGAACCACCCAAAAAACCAACTTGTGTCGGTGATATTTTGGAACACATACGCTCTCCGAATATAGATCTATCTGAATACACTATTTCTGATAAGCTTTGGGTAGGTCATCAGCGACGTAAACAACAGCATCGTAATAAAGGTAATGGGTTTGGTTATAGCTTGTACCAAGCAAATGATGCTTATACCAATACATTAAGCGCACGCTACTACAAAGATGGCTCAGAAATCTTAATAGACCAAAGTCAATTTGGGAAAAACCCACGCAGGCTAACACCACGTGAATGCGCTCGCTTACAAGGATTTCCTGAAAATTTTGTAATAGATGCAGTGTCTAAAGGGCAAATGTATAAACAGTTTGGTAATTCAGTATCTATGCCAGTCATACGTGCATTAGCAAAGGAAATTCAGCATACTTTAAAATATGCTGAGGCTATGCGTACCTCTTAATTCTTTGAATCTCTAATAATTAGGCTATCCCATAATAAATTATTAGCACGCCATTGTGAATATAAACGTGAATTACCTTCATACATACCGCTATCAAAAAATACGATGCCTTTTTTTACCAAGTTTATCCAATTATCATAACTAATCGGTACACCAAACTCTATTGTTTCATATACCCCGTCTATATTTTTTAGGCATCTAAACCAACCGCTTTGATTGAATTTACGCTCTACTTTTGCTTGAATACTAGCACAGTCCCAGCGTGCTAAAACAATTACTTCACGCTGAAGTTCTATAGGTATAAGCATACTTTTTTGACTGCGCTCATCGTGTAAAAAGTCATATAAAGCCAAAATATTATTGTGTTCATCAACTTTCAAATACTGCCCAAATAAATTAGGAACATCAATTTTCGGTACAGGAGAACCAGACCAAGAATATCGACCTGCTTTTTTCTCATTGGCTTTGCCAAATATGTGTAAAAATTGACTCTTGTTTATCTTTCTGTTTGGATCTTTAAATATGTAATAATCAGCAGACCAATCACCAAAAGTAGTTTTACTAGGTGTTTGCTTTTTCATTTCAAACCCAAATAAATCTGGGGTATTACTACTATTTGCAGCAATACCCATCTGCTTTTCAAGCCAATGACCTTCTTTACCTGAATGTTTGGTATTAGATTGTGATGTATCTGGTAATTTTCCTTTTACGTGTTCATTAAAACGTTTAATAATTAATTGCTTATTATCTTCTACTTGATTATTTACCATTTCATATACTCTTTTAAAAAAATCACAAACATAGCATAAAAAGCTACTCTTCGCCCATGTGTATCTAACCCAATTCATTCATAAATTGAGTGTTAGCGCATAGGGGTAACGGCGTAAATTTATGAAGTGTGCTAGGCTTAATTGTGTACGAGCGTTTGCTGGATGCGCTGTGCGGCAAAACGGTTGAAGCCAGCGATGAAGGCGGCGTTCAAGGAAGCAAACTAGCGCCAAGCCGAGATTTTGCCCAATCCGATTTGGCGCGGTACGCCGAGCTGTTTATCCCTGCGGCACACCGCGATGCGGTGCTGGGCTTTGTGCGGGGCAATGTGTGCAAACGCGAGGAAATCGGGCTTAAAACCACAGGCAATGGCGTGATTGCCCTATGCAATTGGCACGTACTGGTCGAGGCAGATGAAGTGAATAACGATGTAGATGAAGAGAGCATTCACGCTGAAGGCGCTGATTTAGTGCCTAGCGAGATAGCGCGGCGTGTGCTGCCACTTACTCCAAGTCGTACTGCTAATGGTAATACGCTAGACATACTGGATAGGCGCTCACTACGATGGCAGAATCTAAAAAAAGCCGCTTTGTACAGGTGGATTTTTCAGCCACGCCTTACGTGGATGCAGGCACAGCAAAAAAACCGCGTAAAGAATACTTTCCGCACATCATTACGGATTTTGACCTTAAAACCGCGATGCGTTTGGGTTTGGTGAAATCGCTGGTGCTGGATAAGCGCAAAGAGCTGGCAGCATTACCGCTGGACTTCAATGCCGAGCGCGACCCTAGCGGTAAAACCGTAATTGGTTTAAGCGAGGGACAACGGGTGATGCTGCGGGCGGGTTTGCACAAGTTGCAAAAGCTTGAAGCTGATTTTGCGGGCATTGATGCCAAGCGCCGCCCCAAAATGCTGGTGGTGTGCGAGGACACAGCGGTGTCGCCTTTTGTAGCCGAGTTTGTGCACAACGAGTTAAACGACCCGCAAGCGGCGATGACGATTGATTCAGGTAAAAAAGCCGAGTTAAGCGATAAAGAATGGGCGGTGGTGCGCGGGCAATTGTTCAACGTAGACCGCCATGCTACGCCGCGTGTGATTGTGAGTGTGCTGATGCTGCGCGAAGGGTTTGATGTGAACAATATTTGCGTTATCGTGCCGCTACGCGCCAGCGGGGCGCAAATTTTGCTGGAGCAAACCATTGGGCGCGGCTTGCGCCTGATGTGGCGCGACAGCGATTACGACGACATTAAGCGCGAGAACCGCGCATTGCTGAAAGCGAACAAAGCGCCGAATAGCTTGATTGATGTGTTGTCCATCGTTGAGCATCCGATGTTCAACACTTTTTATGCCGACTTGATGGCAGAAGGTTTGGCGGGCGAAACCGACGAAGGCGACGATGCAACTTCGGGTACGGGCGACATGATGACGGTGCATTTACGTGAGGATTATGCGCCGCTAGATTTTGGCATTCCGTTCATCGTGCAAGAAGAAGAGCAGTTCACCGAGCACCGCGAGATTGACATCAGCGCCTTACCAGCGTTCACCGCTTTGAGTTTGGCGTAGCTGCAAGCCCTGCTGGGCAAGGGCGATAGTTTTGTGTCGCAAGACTTGCAAAGCAGCACGCTATTTGGCGACTACCGCGTGAACGGTGCGGTGATGAATGTGAACAGTTACAACGACTTTTTAAGCCGTATGACACGCCGAATTTCACAGGCTTTAAGCCAACCGCTTAAAGGCAATCGTGTGGCACAGCACGCCAAAATCCCTTATTTGCAAGTTAATACCGCGCAATTGGCGGGCTGGTTAGACGATTATATTTGGACTGGGTTATTTGGTAAATCGTTTAATCCTTTAAACGCTATTGATTCGACGGCGATTTACGAGAATTGGCGCATTTTACTGTTGCAATCGGTGCAAGAGCATATTACTAAGGTGTTTGCTGAAGCTTTGCTGGAAGCCGAGGAGCAGTGGGTTCACGGTGCAACGCGGGTGCTATATCGCCAGTTGTCAGATGTGAAATCATTACCTATGCGTGCCAGCAATTCACTGGAACTAAGCAAAAGCATGTATACCCATACGACCTATCCGACGCACAGCGGCGGTTTAGAGCGCACACTGATGCTTTGGGCGCAGCAAGACAGCGAGGTCGCGGCGCTATGCAAAATCCATGAAGTACGGCATGATGCTGCGCGGTTACGCTATGTGAAAGAGGACGGTTTACCCGCCTTTTATGTACCTGATTTTTTGATTCGCGTGGGCAATTTAAACGGTGCAGACGTTGTAAACAGTGGTAGTACGGTTTATTTAGTGGAAACCAAGGCGCAAGGGCAGCTCAGTAGCCCGAATGTGCAGCGCAAGCTAAAAGCTGCTGTGGCTTGGTGCGAGCGGATTAACGGCGTGGCGGCCGAACAGCGCCGCTACGAAACATGGCATTATGTTTTGCTGGGAGAAAGCGTGGTGGTACAGTGGCAAAGCGGGGGTAAGCGCTGTAGTGAGCTACTTTCGTTTTCTAAATTAAGAAATGCTTGGTGTAATGAGCAACAAAAACTGGTTTAAATTTAAAATAAAATGCTTGTCTAATCTTATTTTAATTTGTATTCATTTTTGATTAATTTTAAGTTAATTTTAAAACTATCAGTCATTTGACTTGCACAAAGTATAGAATTGTTTTATAATTTCTTTCTTCGCAAACAAGACACAAATAAAACGGTGTTTAGTAATAGAAAAAGCGAAAGTTCTTTAACAATTAGACAGTCGATAAGCGTGGGCGCTGTACAAACTACAGTAAACG
>JAYWHD010000043.1:0-4475 GCA_043777895.1 Betaproteobacteria bacterium
ATTGGTACAACGTTGGCTGATTCCGAAACTGTATTGAATATTGTAAACAATCATACGCATTTATATGCCAGTGTGGGTGTACACCCTGAATACAAGGACAGTGATGAACCCAGTATAGACTCATTACTGGATTTAGCTGGACGTTCGTCCAAAGTCTTGGCAATCGGTGAAACAGGGTTAGACTATCATTGGTTTAAAGCTGAATATGAAGCGAATCCAGCCAGTTTAGAATGGCAGCGGCAACGCTTTGCTACGCATATTCAAGTTGCCATTACGTGTAACAAGCCACTTATTGTTCATACCCGCGAGGCCTCTAAAGATACGATAGCTATTTTATCGGCTGAAAATGCCAGTCAATGTGGCGGCGTGATTCATTGTTTTACTGAAACATGGGAAGTCGCTAAAGCGGCGTTAGATTTAGGGTTTTATATTTCATTTTCAGGCATTACTACCTTTAAAAATGCGACTGCTTTGCGTGAAGTTGCTTTAAAAATTCCTAGCGATCGTATTTTAATAGAAACAGATTCGCCTTATTTAGCACCCGTTCCCAAGCGTGGCAAAGACAATCAGCCCGCTTATGTAAGCCACATAGGTGAATTTATTGCCCAGCTACGCGGTGTTGAACCGATAGATTTTGCACAACAGACCAGTCAAAATTTTTGGCGTTTATTTGGTGCGACACTTAATTAAAACTCTAATTTAGATTTAGTTTTTTATTATTAAATAATGGTGTACAAACATACTATTTAAAGCCTAGTTTACAATGTTAAGCTATTTATCTTGTATTTACTTTATGTTTAGTCTATATGTTAATTTTTATATCAATTTTTATATTAATTTTCATATTAATTTTTTACATCACTTTATTTTTAACATAGCTTATTTTAAGGAACACCATGCAAGTAACCATTGAAACATTGTCTGACGTATCAAGCATAACCCGAAAAATGAATTTCGCGGTTTTAGAATCTGATGTCCAAGTTGCGACTAAAAAGCAATTACAAAAATTGAGTAAAACTGTTAAATTACCCGGTTTTCGCCCAGGTAAAGTACCTTTAAGTATGGTTGAAAAAAACTATGGTTACAGTGCATTTAACGACACTTTAAATGACCAAGTTATTGATGCTTTCGCTAAAGCGGCTGATGCACAAAAGTTACGTATTGCAGGCCGTCCAAATATTGTGGCGATTGAAAATCATTTCAACCCTGAAGAACTAGCCTTTAGTGCAACATTTGAAGTGTATCCAACTATTAATTTTGGTGATTTTAAATCAGTTAATTTTGAAGCGTTTCAAGCTGATGTCACAGAAGCTAATATTGAAGATACCTTAAATAAACTACGTAAACAACGTGCAAATTATGTTGTTACTAATAAAGGTGCTGAAAAAGGCGACAAAATAAACTGTAACTTTATCGGTAAAGTCAATGGTATCGCATTTGAAGGCGGTACGGCTGAACAATTTAATTTTGAATTAGGTGCTGGCCGTATGTTGCCAGAGTTTGAAGCCGCCGCAACAGGTATTAAGGCAGGCGAAACCAAGCTATTTGATTTAACTTTTCCTGATGACTATTCGGGTGAAGTGGTTAAAGGTAAAACGGCACAGTTTGAATTAACCGCTTTAAGTATAGAAACGCCGATATTACCCGAGTTAGATGCTGATTTTGCTCAATTAATGGGTTTTGAAGACGGCAATATAGAAAAATTGAAGGTAGATGTTAAAGTTAATTTAGAACGTGAAGTTAAAGGACGTATGCGTTCGCGTAGTAAACAAGCGGCTTTAGATTCAATGCTGACTAATACTAGCTTTGATGTGCCTAAAGCATTAATTGACGATGAGTGTGCGGCACAAAAAGAACAGTTTAAAGAGCAAATGAAACGCCAAGGTATGACTGACAATGTACCTGATTTACCGTTAGACGCATTTATTGAGCAAAGCACTAAGCGTGTTAAATTAGGTTTGGCTTTGGGCGAACTAATTGTACAAAATAAATTGCAAGTTAAGCCTGAACAAGTCAGTCAAAGAATTGATGAAATTAGTGCTGGTTATCAAAAGCCTGAAGAAGTAGCCGCCTGGTATTTTGGTAGTCGCGAACGTTTACAAGAAATAGAAGCCGTTGTATTAGAAGACAATGCGGTGGAGTGGTTGCTGGCTAACTGTACAGTGACGACTACAGCGGTACCCTTTGAAGAAGTAATGGCGGCTTAACTAAGTTTGTATTTTTAATCCTATTTTTATAAAACACCGTCAGCGAACACTGCACGGTGTTTTTAATGTATTAGTATACATTTACTTACGTTAGCCTAATTCAATTTGAATCAGTTTGAAATTAATTTAAACAATTTTGAATTAATTTTGAACTAATTTTAAATTAGTAATATTAATATATAAGGTAATTTATGAATTTTGATTTACGTGATTGGCACGCCAATCCTGAACGCAATACTCCACAAAATTTGGGTATGGTGCCTATGGTCATTGAGCAAAGCGGACGTGGTGAACGTGCTTATGATATTTATTCACGGTTGCTGCGTGAGCGGGTTATTTTTTTGGTAGGTCCAGTCAATGACCACAGTGCTAATTTGATTATTGCACAATTATTGTTTTTAGAAAGTGAAAATCCAGACAAAGACATTTCATTTTATATTAATAGTCCGGGCGGTAGCGTGTATGCAGGTATGGGTATTTACGACACAATGCAGTTTATTCGCCCGCAAGTCTCTACTTTATGCTGTGGTTTAGCTGCGAGTATGGGGGCTTTTTTACTGGCTGCGGGTGAAAAAGGGAAACGCTTTGCTTTGCCTAATTCACGGATTATGATTCATCAACCATCAGGCGGTGCAAGCGGTCAAGCCACAGATATTCAGATTCAAGCACGTGAAATTCAAGATTTAAAAGGCCGTTTAAATAAAATATTGGCACACCATACAGGACAAAGTATTGAACGTGTTGAACAAGACACTGAACGGGATACTTTTATGTCTACCGAAGCCGCCGTTGAATATGGTTTAATTGATACTATGTTATTAAAGCGTCCAGACCCTACGTCTGATTTAACACCGACCACACCCAGTACAGGTGTAGCATAATGGCACTAGGAAAAACTCTATCTTGTTCTATTTGTGGACAAGCTGAACACCAGGTTCGTAAGCTTATTAATGCGGGTAAGTTCTATATTTGTGATGCGTGTATAGCCGAATGTCAGGCCGTATTAGATGAAGAATTGGGTACTACGCCGCCTACTCAAGCCTCATCAAAAACAGCCGCTTTAGCCGAAAAATCTGCAAGTCAGCAGCAAACTGATATTAAAAAGCTGCCTAAACCTGCCGAAATTAAAGCGACTTTAGATGAGTATGTCATTGGTCAAGAAACTGCTAAACGGGTACTATCCGTTGCAGTATACAACCACTATAAACGTTTAGAACACGTTCAAAGTGCTCATACCGTTGAATTAACTAAAAGTAATGTACTGTTAATTGGTCCAACGGGTTCAGGCAAAACTTTATTGGCTCAAACTTTAGCTCGCTTGTTAGATGTTCCTTTTGTGATTGCTGATGCGACAACACTCACGCAAGCTGGTTATGTGGGTGAAGATGTCGAGAATATTATCGCTAAGTTATTGCAAAACTGTGATAATGATGTTGAAAAAGCTCAACGTGGGATTGTCTATATTGATGAGATTGATAAAATTTCTAGAAAATCAGAAAATGCTTCAATTACTCGTGATGTATCGGGTGAAGGCGTGCAGCAAGCTTTGTTAAAATTGATTGAAGGTACAAAAGCGTCTGTGTCACCTAGCGGTGGACGCAAACATCCGGGGCAAAATACTGTTACTGTTGATACATCACAAATTTTATTTATTTGTGGTGGTGCATTTGAAGGCTTAAACAAAATTGTTTCTGCCCGAACAGACAAGTCAAGTATTGGTTTTGGCGCACAAGTCCGCAGTATTGATGGGCGTAGTTTGACCGATGTATTCAAAGATGTACAGCCCGATGATTTAATTCGTTTTGGCTTAATTCCTGAAATTGTTGGCCGTATGCCTGTGATGGTGGCTTTAGCCGAATTGGATAAAACAGCTTTAATTAATATTTTGACTCAACCTAAAAATGCGGCCATTAAACAATATGCTGCTTTATTAGCGATGGAAAATGTTAATTTAGAAGTCACCGAAGAGGCATTAAGTGCAATTGCTGAACTGGCTATTGCCCGTAAAACAGGTGCACGTGGTTTGCGTAGTGTATTAGAGAATATTTTATTAGACACGATGTACGAGTTGCCCAGCACAAGCGATGTTGTTACAGTCGTTGTAGATGCTAATTGTGTCAATGGTAAACATACACCACAATTACTAAAAAAATCTTAATAAAATTTTAGAGACTATGCAAGTGTTAGTTTGAGGAGAATAATAATGGCTAAAAAATCACACAATTCAAATTTAACGCTTGCAAAAGCCAATAAAAAAGACGAATTTTA
>JAYWHD010000044.1:0-32262 GCA_043777895.1 Betaproteobacteria bacterium
GTCAATTTCTTTAATAAAGCAGGACTGGCTGCACCTGTTGCATCTAAGCCAACCGTAACAGGCATTAACTTTTGTAGTATTTTTTTATCCTTACCGCAACTGGCTACCGCATCAATTAGAACAGCCAAGCGGCGAGGTGACGCAAATACTGTTTTAACAGCGGCAGCATTACACACCCCTTGTGCGATTAAACTGGTATAAATAGTGTGTGCAAATGACTCGCCCAAGCTACTTAGTGATTTAGGCGGTAATTCTTCAACAAATAACTCAATCAATAAAGGCTGCATAAGCGGTGTGTTGGTAATCGGTATAAATGTATCTAGGGTATCGGAAAAAGTCATTTGGCTATTTTAATATTTATTTTTTAAGCTTAAGTACGCTTATTTTTAATGTATATGTATATATTTTATAAATTACTACTGCAATCAATGACTGCTCAATAGATTGAAAATAATAGTAAATATTTTTAATCGGCTTTCAAAAAAGACGCTCGGTAATGTTTTAGTTCTTCAATACTTTCGTATACATCGGCTAATGCGGTGTGGGCTTGCTGTTTTTTAAAGCTTTTGTACACATCGGGTCGCCACCGTTTAGCCAGCTCTTTTAAAGTGCTGACATCAATATTGCGGTAATGAAAAAAATTATTGAGTTCAGGCATATACAAATCCATAAACCTACGGTCTTGATGAATCGTATTGCCACACAACGGTATTTTTCCTTTCGGAATCAATACTTTTAAACAATTAATTATTTCAAGTTGGGCTTGTTGTTCAGACATTGTGCTGGCCTTGACTTTGTCAATTAAACCACTTTTACCATGCGTGCCTTTATTCCATGAATCCATTGCCTCCAAAATACTATCAGGCTGATGAATGACATAAACAGGGCCTTCTACTAACACATTTAAATGTAAGTCTGTGACAACAAAAGCGATTTCAATGATACGCTCTTTTTCAGGCTCTAGGCCCGTCATTTCCATATCTAGCCATACTAAATGGGTATCAGCAGATTTAGGTTTATCATCTATTTTTATAATTGCTTGATCGGTTGTTTGATCGGTTGTTTGCTCTGTTGTTTTTAAATTATTCATCTTTTTCACTAGGCCAATCTTTAATGTATGCTTTTAATAATTGATTTTCAAAACTTTGTGCCTCAAGCACTGCCCGTGCAACATCATAAAATGAGATGACACCCATTAACATATTAGCGTTCATTACAGGTAAATAGCGTGTATGCCGTGCTAACATCATACGTCTGACTTCATTTAACGGTGTTTCGGGCGTACAAGTAATCGGATGATCGTCCATTACACTGCGGACTGTCCGCTCACTCATTAAATTTTTTTGTGCATTAACGGCTTTTAATACTTCACGAAAGGTGAGCATACCAACTAAATCACCGTGTTCCATTACACACAAAGAACCAATATCATTGTCGGCCATCACGGCAATTGCATCAGTTAATTTATGTAATGGCGTAATAGTGTATAGCGTATTGCCTTTAACTTTAAGAATTTCAGAAACTTTCATCACAATTTCCTAGTGGTTAATCGGTAGATAAAATAAGTATTTATTATTACTTAATAAAACAATAAAACAATAAAACAATAAAATAGCAAAATAGTAAAGATTAAAGATTAAATATTAAATATTAAATATTAAATATTAAATATTCATAATAAATAAAGTTTAATTTTACTGGTAAAGACATTTATATACCCTTGAACTTCGTATTGCTAAAATATTATATGGCTTATAAAACATCTCAACAACGCCGCCGAGCGGCAAAACAAGCAGTCATCCATTTACCGCAGCAAATATTGACTATTCAATCCATTGATATTGAAGGCAACGGCATTGCACACCATAATGGCAAAGTTGTTTTTGTCAGAGGAGCAATTACAGGTGAACAAGTACGCGCACAAATCACCCGTACTAAACCGTCTTATGACAAAGCAGAACTCGTTCACGTGATTAAATCTAGTAGCCAACGGGCTGTACCTGCTTGTATTCATTTTGGCGTGTGCGGTGGGTGTAGCCTGCAACACATTGAAGCAGATAGTCAAGTCGCCATCAAACAACGGGCGTTAGAAGACAGTTTGACACACATTGCTAAACTAAAAATAGAGACTATTTTGCCGCCCATTAGCGGTTTAAGCTGGGGCTATCGTTACCGCGCACGGTTTTCAATTAAAAATGTCGTTAAGAAAAATACAGTGTTAGTTGGCTTTCATGAAAGAGCCAGTACCTATGTCGCTGATATTAAAAGTTGTGCAGTACTGCCGTTACATGTTTCAAACTTAATGCTACCTTTACGTAAATTGATTGGTCAATTGTCGGTACACTCACACGTACCACAAATTGAAGTGGCAGTCGGTGAAGTAGATACCGTATTATTAATGCGTCATCTTGCACCACTAACCGCCGCAGATATAGCTTATATGGACGATTTTGCTCATTTTCATAGCCTTAATCTGCAAAATATCCCCACGAATTTAAAAGAACCTAACTTATTTAATCAATCTAATCACGCGATTATTTGGTATACACAAGCCGCTGGGGGCGATAGCATTCAACCATTACACAGTGAACGCAAGGGTAATTTACATTACACTTTGCCTGAATTTAATATTGTGATGCCTTTTAAAGTCAGCGATTTTACACAAGTTAATCACCCAATGAACCGTGTATTAGTCAGTAAAGCACTGGCATTGTTAATGCCGCAACGGGGTGAACATATACTAGATTTATTTTGCGGTTTGGGTAATTTTACGCTGCCGTTGGCTCAAACAGTGGGTAAAACTGGCACAGTAATGGGTATTGAAGGCAGCGAGACTTTAACTGCTAGAGCACAAAGTAATGCTATTTATAATCATTTAATAAATACAACCTTTAAAGTCAATAATTTGTTTACAATTAAAACAGAAGACTTATACGAATGGGGTTACTTTGACCGCTGGTTAATTGACCCACCCCGAGAAGGGGCACAAGCGGTGTGCGAAGCCTTGTTAAATTTACCTTTAAACCACCGTCCAAAGCGTATTGTATACGTGTCTTGTAACCCTGCAACATTGGCACGCGATGCAGCTATTTTATGTAAAACAGGTAAATGGTTATTAAGTCAAGCAGGCATTGCCAATATGTTTCCACATACCAGCCATGTTGAAAGCATCGCGGTATTTGAACGCATTAATTAGCACTGTATTTACAACAAATACCACCATATAGGCACAACCCACAACAACCATAGCGTTGTTGCCGCCATAATCGTTAATAAAACCGCAGCACTGCCTAAATCTTTTGCTCTACCAGCTAGCGGGTGTATATTCGGGCTGACTAAATCAACTATTGATTCTATAGCACTGTTTAGTAGTTCTACAATAATGACCAGTAGCCATACACCTAAAAGTAACACATATTGCAGAAGTGTTAAAGAAGGTGTTATCGCCAGCAAAACTATTGCTAGTAACAGTATTAATAATTCAGTACGAAAGGCCGCTTCGTAAGTCCAAGCCGCTTGAAAGCCCTGTACGCCGTATTTAAACGCTTTAAGTAAACGCTTAAATATGCCTGTGCTTTTTAAAGACGCTGCACTGTCGCCGATATTGAGTGGATTCATTAAGTAAAATAGGTATGTTGATGTTACTGTTACTATTGTACTTATGTACTGTGGTTGGTGTCCTTATATACTGCGAGTAAAATGATACTTAATATTTTATTTATTACTACTTATTACTTTATTACTTTAATTATTACTTTATTACTTTATTACTTTATTACTTTATTACTTTATTACTTTAATAACCACTTTAACGTTTACCATTTACACTATAAACCCTCTTGTGACTACGCCTATTACCCATACACCCTCTACTTATTTACAAAAACTACATACGGCTTGGGCAGTACAAGACTCTATGTTGTGTGTTGGGCTTGACCCAGATATCAATCGTTATCCCGCATACTTAGCTGGTAAGCCAAATAAAGTCTATGAATTTTGTAAATCAATTGTGGATTCAACCGCACCTTATGCGTGTGCTTTTAAACCACAAATTGCTTATTTTTCAGCTCAAAGTGCCGAGTCTCAACTAGAAGATTTATGTAGCTATATTCGTAGGTATTATCCACAGCACTTATTGATTTTAGACAGCAAACGCGGCGATATTGGTGATACTGCTAAGCAATATGCCATTGAATCTTTTGAACGCTATCAAGCCGATGCAGTGACCATTAATCCTTACATGGGGTTTGACAGTATTGAACCTTACTTAGCCTATAAAGACAAAGGCGTTATCATTTTATGCCGTACCAGCAATCAAGGGGGTAATGATTTTCAATCACTGGCTTTAAATACTAATGAACGGTTATATGAATATATTGCTCGCCTTGTTGCTACACAATGGAATGAAAATCAGCAGTTATCCTTAGTCGTTGGGGCAACTTTTCCGACCGAACTAGCCCGTGTCCGTCAAATTGTAGGCACAATGCCTTTATTAGTCCCTGGAATCGGTGCTCAAGGTGGTAATATACAGGCTACAGTGGATTCAGGTAGTATTGAAAGTAAGCCATCAAGCTATGGCATGATGATTAACTCTAGTCGTGCTATTATGTATGCTGGTAGCGGATTAGACTTTGCACAAGCAGCCGCAAATGTTGCTAAACAAACACGTGATTTAATTCGCTATGCTCAACACAGACTCATTCTTTAAAGGAGATACTATGACACACTTTAAAACATTTTTAAATAATAATTCATCAGAACCCATTAATCAACATACCGTTACCCATATAACTCAAAAAATAACTACAAAAACAACTATAAAAATAACAACAGGATTAATAATATTTACATTAATTAGTTTAAATATCCACCCAGTTTACGCACAAACGGCTTACAGCTATTTTACTAATAACGAAGCTTTTTTAAATAAAGCAGATAAAGTAAATAAAGCAGATAAAGCAGATAAAGTAGATAAAAATGAAGACATTAATTCTTTTATAAATTCTAGTACTACTAATATTAACTCTAACATTAATACTAATAACATTACCTCTAATAATGATGCCATCAGTGAATTCGATTCAGACCCTAATAGTGTTGATGAGGCGGCAGTATTAGACAGTAAAAATCTGGATACTTTTTTTGAAAAAATTACTAGCACTTCAAAATCTACTTTTAATACGGCCAGCAAAGTCACAAATAGTGTGCTTCACGCTACGCAATCACTCATCGGCAATGCTTTAGGATTATTAGGTGTCCCTTATCGCTACGGTGGCAACACAGCTGAACAAGGTCTAGACTGTAGTGGATTTGTTAAATTGGTATTTGCACAAACTTTAGGTATTATTTTGCCGCGTCGTGCCAGTGATATGGGTAAGCTTGGGTTTCAAGTGGGCAAAAGTGATTTAGAACCAGGTGATTTAGTTTTTTTTAACACGATGCAACGCATTAATTCACACGTAGGTATTTATATTGGTGGCGGTGAGTTCGTGCATTCGCCTTCAACGGGGGGGCGGGTTCGTGTAGAAAAATTAACTAATTCTTATTGGAAACAACGCTTTGAATGGGGTAAGCGTATTACAAATTTAACGCGATAATTAATAACACTGTTGCGTTACTTTTCTTGGTATATTATTTTTGTTAATCGTGATTAAATATAACGGCATTGCTGCTTAAAAATAGTTAGCGTGCCTTTTATATAAAATAAGTCTTATTTTTGCTAATAATTTTTTTAAATTTATACTTTAACCCTACTAAAGTAGCCGTATTTTGTACTTATAATGAATAAAGTTTTTAGGCTTTATAGCTAAGAAAACAATAATAATATATTGTTACGATACATTATTACTGTACACGGTTGTGGTCTAGCATCACAAATACACAATAATCAATGTATTATTATGATACAATAATACATTACATAGATTTTTATTTATGTTTCATCCCCACTAGCACACCGCGTTTTTTACTACTGTAAACTTCAACGCTTCTTAACAGCTAATGGCGATGTCGCCGTTGAGCCTGTGATTCTAAACCAAAATATAGCTACTATTTGTATTAGTCATACTAACATATCCATTATGTTTTGATTAAAAGCTACCATTGGTTTAAACACCTTCAACATTATTATGTCATAGCCTTAGCTATGGCGTGTGTTTTGCGTTGACTGCATTTACTTTGGATGCAGCGCGATTTTAGTCATAGATGACTAGAAAGTATAAAATATGTTATTTGCCGATTTAAACTTACATCCAAAATTACTTGAAGCTATTCTTCAAGCGGGTTATACCGAAGCAACAACCGTTCAAGCCCAATCTATTCCGTTGGGATTAGCGGGTAATGACTTAATGGTTTCAGCTGCCACAGGCAGTGGTAAAACAGCTGCTTTTTTATTACCTGCCTTACAAAAAATGTTGCTTTTACAAGAAAGTAACCCAGATTTGTATGCGGCATCGGCGACTCAAAACGAACGTGCTGCTCGCCCTGTTCGTGGTGCTTTTGGTCGCGGTGCGGGTGCAGTGAATCCAAACCGTCCACAAGCCAGTGTTTTAATATTATGTCCCACCCGTGAATTAGCCCAACAAGTCGCTGATGCTGCCGTCAAATATGGCCGTGCTATTGTCGGTTTTAAAGTTGCAACCGTTGTCGGTGGTGTCCCTTATGGGGCGCAATTGGCACAATTAAAGTCTCGTCCAAATATAATTGTGGCAACACCAGGCCGCTTAATTGACCATATACAAAGCAAAAGTGTTGATTTAAGCAACGTGTCTACACTGGTACTTGATGAAGCTGACCGTATGTTAGATATGGGCTTTATTGAAGATATTGAACACATTGCTTCCAATTTAACCAAAGACCGTCAAACTGTTTTGTTTTCAGCGACATTCGCTGGCAATGTCGGTGGATTGGCACAAAAATTAACTCGTGACCCTAAGCGAATTGATGTTGCCAGCCACACTGATAAGCACGACAATATTACCCAAGTATTGCATTGGGCAGACAGTGCACAGCATAAATATGATTTGTTAGACAGTATATTGTGCCGTGTTGAAGTAGACCAAGCCGTTGTGTTTACTAGCACACAACGTGATGCTGATTGGTTAGCAGACAAACTGTATGATGCAGGTCACGGGGCTGCTGCCCTGCATGGTGGTATGCCACAAGGCCGCCGTACACGCGTACTAAACGGTTTACGTAAAGGTGATTTACGTATTTTGATTGCAACCGATGTCGCTGCCCGTGGTATTGATGTACCAACTATCAGCCATGTAATTAATTTTGGTTTACCGATGACTGCCGAAGATTACGTACACCGTATCGGTCGTACTGGCCGTGCAGGAAAAACAGGTACTGCTTTGACTTTAGCAGTTGCTGATGAAGCCCACAAAATCCGTGCTATTCAACGCTTTACTACACAATCTATTCCTGTTGATGTGATTGCGGGTTTTGAACCTAAAAAGCCGGCACCTAGTTTAGACCGTCCAGGTGGAGGGCGAGGTGGTAAAACTGGCTTTGAAAGCCGTTCAGGCCGTGGCGGTAACCAACGTGATGGCCGTAAATATGGTGCACAACACAATGACCGCACGCCGTCTACTGGGTTTGGTAACGGTGGTACTGGGCGTGGGTTTTCTGCTGACCGCAATAGTTCAGGGGGGGCAAATTTTGAGCAACGCACGCCTAGGGGGCATACTGAATTTAAAAGCACTGCACCGTCAAATCGCTTTCAAACCGCAGGTAGCTTTGCACCCGCTCCACGTCAAAATACAGGATTTGGTGGTTCTTCTGCCAAAGATAGCGGACGCGATGGTTTAGACGGCCGTTCAAAACGATTTGCAAAACGTTAGTCTTATTTAGTTAAATAAGCTCAATAAAAGGGTGGTATTGATTCAATCAGCACCACCCTTTGTCATTTGTGTATATTTTGTGTGTATTTTTAAGTAGTAATGCTAATTTAACATTAGTTCTTGCTTATAAATGATTGAAAATCCCGTGTAAAGTATTTGCTGCTAAAAGCCCATTGCGTACTGCTCCTTCCAATGTAGCGGGATAAAGGGCATTTGTATTATAGATATAGTCGCCCGCTAAGACGATAGTAGGGTGAAGTGTTTGAACACTTGGACGTGCTATTGTTGTTGTACAACTAAATGTAGCTTGTTTTGCATGAATCACGACACTATTTAAAACAGTTGCTTGGCTTAAATAAGAAAATACTTGTACAAGGCGTATTATTGCAGCATTGACCAAGTTAGGCTTAGACTGTTTAATGGCAATATGGCTGCAAGATAAAACAAGTGTCAGCCAACCTAAGTGTGCTGCTACTAAATAACTACGGTCTAGTATCACAGCATTTTGAATGCTACTAACTTTAACATCTGTTGGGTCAGGTTCTGGCATAATCAGTATGGCAGATGTCAATAGGTGTTGAGTATTATAATGAGTAACATCTAATTTAAGATGAATCGTAGTGATGGGTTCAGTAGTTTGTGTGGCTATTTGGTGTAAATCATCACTGATACAGCGTGCAGGTAAAAACCGAACGGCATCTTTGGCGGTAGTCGCACATACAATACCGTCAAACTGGGCGACATTATTATGGGTGTAAATAGATAATGTTGTATCTATATTATTATTTATATTATTATTTATATTATTATATATATTACTATTACTAATAGTGTCAATAGTAATGGATTCAACGGCAGAACCAAGTTGTATAGTTGCTCCGTTGTCAGATAATTTTTTCAGTGCTAAATCAGGCAGTGTTGCACCTAAGTCATCACGTGGAATTAACATAGCTGCTTGATAACTGCCTGCCAGTAAACCGTCTTTAATAACCTGTTTAAATACAATTGCACTGGCAATATTGGGCGGTGTATTAAGTGTGGCGTAACACAATGGCTGCCATAAAGCGGTATTAAATGGTTCAGGAAAATTAAGCCGTACAAGCCATTGCTGAACCGTTTCTTGTGGGGTAGGTAAGTCAATAAATAAGCGAATTGCGGCTTTTAGCCGTAAATATTGCTCTATTAATGTGGGTTGATTAGTATTAATACCCGCATTAAGCAGGGCTATAAGCAAAGGAAGTTGCTTTAAAGACCCTGTTGCCCATAGGTGGTTTGGGCTAACCGTATCCCCCCAGCTGGGCAGCTTAATGTGCAATAAATTAGGGACATGCCAGTTTGCTGGTAAGCGTAAAAATGCGGTATCTATATTAACATTGACCGATTTTAAAAGTGCTAAAGTTTCGCTATAAGCGGCTAAAAGCACGTGTTGCCCGTTATCAATAGCAAACGGTGCTTTATCGCCAGCACGGTAAGCGGTACTAGCTCGCCCACCCACACTTAATAATTTAGGGCTACGCTCATACAGCGTTATATGATACCCTTGTGCTTGTAAATTTAGGGCAGCACTTAAACCCGCCCAGCCCATACCAATGACTGCAATTTTACGCATTATGTGCTGTGTATTTTAGCTAAATGACGTAATGCTTTAAAGGCAGTTTGTGGTGCAATCCAAGTATGCCAAGCCAGCCATAATTTTTTGATGGGTGTTAAGCTAATCCGTTGCTTTAATACTAAAAATTGACTGCGTTCTATTTCAACTAACAAAGTGGCATAAACCCTTGCCATAATCAAGCCAGAGCGTTGGGCTTTAATTTGTGATTGAGGTAAAGCTTCTAAGGCATTGAGTGCATATATTAACTGTTGCCATGCCTGTGTTGCCATCATTTTTAATACTGCAATCATCGCTGGGCTGGCTTGACGAGACAGTACATCAGTAGGCTTTAAACCATGCTTGTCTAATAAGTCGGTGGGTAAATAGACTCTACCTAATAATGCGTCTTCACCCACATCACGAATAATATTAATGCGTTGTAAGGCTTGTCCCATGTGTGTTGCATAACTATTACAGTCTAATTTAACATCGCCACTAAAAATACGTGCCGACATCATTCCGACCACACTGGCGACTCGCCAACAATAAATACTTAATGTTTCATCATCGTTGTAGCTGTGTTGCTGTAAATCCATTTCCATACCCGCTATTACTGCGTAAAATTCTTGCGGTTTTAAGCCGTAGTGTATTGCTGGCGCACGCAGTGCAAGACAAATCGGGTGGGTTGCTGGATTGGCTGGGTCAGCAGCAAACATACGTTCAATTTCTGCACGCCACCAGTGTAATTTTTGACTGGCTATTGTGGTGTCACTGACTGTATCAACGACATCATCAACCGCCCGACAAAAAGCGTATAACGCCATAATGGCTTCGCGTTGTGCTGTAGGTAAAAATAAAAAACTATAGTAAAAGCTTGAACCCGATTGGGCAGCTTGTTGGCGACAGTAAGCGTTTGGATTCATAATATTATTTTAAACTGCCTTGATATAACTGCCACATTAATTTTAGCCCTGCGGGTAAATCGCGTTTAGTTAAAGTGGGGCGGTGCTGAATCACATCATAATTACATGCAGACAGTTTATCTAAAATTAACCAACCCCCTACTATTGTGGCAATAATTTCAGCTTTAAAGCGTCCTTTTAATAAAGGCAATAAAGCAAAACCTTGTTGCATACGACCACGTGCATCTTCGCATAATTCATACATCATTGCAGCATAAGCGGCTGAATGTTGGCTTAAACTGGGGCTACCATAACGTAAAAAAATGTCTTGTGGAATATAGGTTCTGGGAATATTGGTGTTTTGGTCTTTTGCAACATCTTGCCAAAAATTAATTAATTGTAAACCAGTACAAATATGGTCGCTGGCAGTAAAGCTATCGGGTGTACACGGTGCACCAACGATATGTAGCATTAAACGGCCTACTGGATTAGCTGAATACGTACAATAATTCAATAAACTATTCATATTTAGATGGCGTGGTAAGCTAGGTGTCTTTAAATACCCATCATCTTGATGTACATCTTGAATAAACGCAGTGAGTAAATCACGTAAATACTGTACGGGCAATGTTTTATTAGCAATAAAAGGGGTTAGATTTTGAATACAAGGTGTACTTGCATTTGATGGATACTCTAACTGTTTTAATAAATCATTTAACAATAAAATACGTTCTGATGTTGATGTCGTGCCTTCGTCAGCAATATCGTCTGAAGTACGAGCAAAATGGTACAAAGCCTGTACCGCAGGTATACAGCGTTTAGGCAAGAGAAATGATGCAACAGGAAAATTTTCGTAGTGTGTTACAGAGTTTAAAGACAGTTTGGGGAAATTAGCTAAATTAGTCATACACAATGAATTAAATGAATCATAAACAATCATAAACAATCATAATAAATAATTATAAATAGTTAAAGTAGTCATAAATAATATCATACATATAGGTAGTATATAGACAATACTATAAAAGCAGGGTAAAATAGTGAATTAGGATGCGCGGGTGGCGAAATTGGTAGACGCACCAGGTTTAGGTCCTGACGCCAGTAATGGTGTGCGGGTTCGAGTCCCGCTTCGCGCACCACTCATAAAAATTATGAGTGTTATAAATTATAGGTGTTATAAGTACAAGTACCCATTTATATTGTCTATCAATAACCGCAGTATACGTCTAGATTTTAATGGTCTTTAACAGTCTAGTAACCAGTACTATTAACTAAAACAGGCTTAAAAAAACGTAATAAATACATTTTATTAACGCCTTGCCCATCTCAATGAGCTTATTTTTAGATGGTTTCAGCGATAAAATTGTCTGTAATAAAGTGTTAATCTTGACCTAATCCAGTGCATCGGTTAAGTTATCGTTTGACTTACTTTTTAAGATTGATAACTTAGGATAATTCATGCGTTTAATTTTATTAGGACCGCCGGGGGCGGGTAAAGGTACTCAAGCGACATTTATTCGCCAATCCTTCAATATTCCGCAAATTTCTACAGGTGATATGCTACGGGCTGCTGTGAAAATGGCAACGCCCTTAGGACTGGCCGCTAAGAAAACTATGGATTCAGGTGCTTTGGTTAGTGATGATATCATTATTGCTTTAGTTAAAGACCGCTTAACACATAGCGACTGTGCTAATGGCTATATGTTTGATGGTTTTCCGAGAACAATACCCCAAGCCGATGCTTTAAAAGCAGCCAATATACATATTGACTATGTACTAGAAATTGCAGTACCCGATGCTGATATTGTTGAACGTATGGCTGGTAGACGTGTACATCTGCCTAGTGGACGAACCTATCATATCAAATTTAATCCGTCTGCAGTTGTGGATATTGATGACATCACAGGTGAGCCGTTGGTACAACGCAATGATGACAGGGAAGAAATTGTATTAAACCGTCTCAAGGTATACCACGAACAAACAGAAATTTTGGTAAGCTACTATGGTAATTGGGCAAAATCTGGTGTAGCTGTTGCACCCATTTATCACAGAGTAGATGGTTTAGGGACTGTTGAAACTATTAAAGATCGCACTTTAGCCGTATTAAGTCAATATTAATAGTCAGTATCAGGATTAACAGTTTTTATAACTTTTAATTTTTTAGTTATTTTTTAATACAAAAAATTCTTAATCTTAATACAATACTCACTTTTTTTGAATAAAGCGGTATATCAACTTATGGGTAGGGGGTTTGATATATCGCTTTTATGTATGATCAAATAATCAAAACATCAAAATAATTTAAATAACTCAACTTATTCAAATTAATAGTTTGAATTATGTATTTAAGTGGCTTTAATCTACTTAACTTAATAACTGATTTATTAACTGAACTGATTTATTAACTGACTTAAACCATATATTTTACAAAAGGCCGTTATGTTTTTTTTAGACTCTAGTGAGTACGCAAACTTACAGCCTGAAACCCTTGCAGTCCGTGCGGGTAGTACCCGTAGCCAATTTGGTGAACACTCTGAAGCACTGTTTTTAACCTCTAGTTTTGTTTTTGAATCAGCGGCACAAGCTGCTGCAAGGTTTGGTAATACAGAAGAAGGCCCCGTATATAGCCGTTTTACGAATCCAACAGTACAGATGTTTGAAAATAAGTTAGCGGCAATGGAAGGCGGTGAAGCCTGTTTAGCTTTTGCCAGTGGTATGGCAGCACAATTAGCGGTTTTTATGGCAATATTACAAGCGGGCGACCACGTTGTTTGCTCGCAAGGCGTATTTGGTTCAACTATTACTATGCTGAATACTATATTAAATAAGTTTGATATTAGTGTAAGTTATGTACCACTCACACACCCTGCCGCGTGGGCTAATGCGTGTTTACCTAATACTAAATTATTTTTTTTAGAAACGCCGTCTAACCCACTCACTGAAATCGCCGATATGGCAGCAATGAGTACAATTGCTAAGCAATACGGCGTTTTACTGGTAGTAGACAATTGTTTTTGTACGCCTGCTTTACAACAGCCCTTAAAACAAGGTGCTGATATTGTATTACACAGTGCAACTAAGTTTTTAGACGGGCAAGGGCGTGTTTTGGGTGGGGCAGTTGTTGCCAGTACTGAATGGATTAAAAATAAATTATTGCCTATTTTACGTACAACGGGCGCTAGTTTATCCCCATTTAATGCTTGGGTTTTGCTAAAGGGTATGGAGACTTTACCTATTCGCATGGAAAAACAATCAGCGAATGCTTTACAACTAGCGATGTGGCTTGAGTCTCACCCAGCGGTAGAAACTGTACTGTATCCTTTTTTACCGAGTCACCCGCAATATGCGTTGGCTAAACAACAACAAATCGCAGGGGGAGCGATTTTGTCTGTTATTATCAAAGGCAGTACACCTGAACAACAACGTGCAAACGCTTGGTCTGTGATTGACGCGACACGTTTAATGTCTATTACGGGAAACTTAGGCGATACCCGCACAACTATTTGTCATAGTGCCAGCACAACTCATACCCGTATTAAGTCTGAAGAACGTGCCGCAGCAGGTATTACTGAAGGTATGCTAAGAATTTCAGTGGGTTTAGAACACCCACTTGATATACAACACGACTTATTAACTGGTTTATCTGCCGTAACTTATACTCATTTAAATTAAAAAATTAAAACTAAGGTTTGTTTTGACTGTTTCCTCCATCTCTATTGACAATACATTAATAGTAGCCCATACCCAACCGCGTTTGTCTAAATCACGTATTATGTCAGGCTTACAATGCCATAAACGTTTATGGTTAGAGACCTATCACCGTGAATTAATTGTATATGGCGAAGCCTCTCAAGCAGCATTTGCTCAAGGTAACTTTTTTGGTGAGTTAGCCCGTGATTTAATTGCATATACTGAACAACAATCCAGCTATTTAGTCCCCGCTACAGAAGACCCTCAACAAGCTTTAAAAGATACAGCGATTGCTTTAGATAGTTACGGTGTTTTATTTGAACCTGCATTTCGTTATGAAGGTGTTTTTGTTCGTACGGATGCCTTAATTCGTCACGACCAAGGTGACAATGAGCCCACTTATACTATGGTTGAAGTAAAGGCTGCTTCTAATGTTAAACCACAATATATTCGCGACAGTGCCATACAAATATGGGTGTTACGCGGTACGGGTTTAAATGTGACTCGGGTTGAGTTAGGCTATGTAAATACGCATTTTATTTACGAAGGTCATAGCTATACAGGCTTATTAAAACGCGACAATATTACTAATCAAGTTGAAAATGAACTGGTACGTATTCAAGGCTGGATTGATGAACAGCGTGATATGTTGCGTTTATCAAGCCCACCTAATATTGCTATGGGACGACACTGCACATCACCGTATACCTGCCCATTTTTAAAACATTGTACAGACAACAAACCGATTGATACTGTAGACATACCTGAATTTTCTATTATGTTATTGCCTGGTGTTAAGGGCAAAGTATTGGCTAGACGTTTACAAGAACTAGGCTACACCGATTTATTAAAAGTACCTACTCATCAACTAGAACACTTTGAATTTGTCCAAGAAGTATACCGTTCGGGTCAGCCGTGGCATAACGTTTCTTTGGCACACAGTAGCTTGATGGCACACCCTAAGCCGTGGGCTTATTTAGATTTTGAAACCATATCTCCCGCAGTCCCTTTATGGGCGGGTATGCAGCCTTTTTCACATTGGCCATTTCAATGGAGCGTACATTTAGAGCCTATGGATAGTTATTCTGTTGATTTGTCAGCAAACTATCATATTCATCACGATTTTTTAGATTTAACAGGGAAAAATCCTAGTTTGGCGTGTGTAGAAAAACTATTATTAACGTTAAAAAATGTCAATACTATTTGGGCTTATAACGCTGCCTTTGAACGGCAAGTCATTTTACGTTTAGCTAAATTTTTGCCACAATATAGCCTTGCATTACAACAGTTAGCCGCTAAATTGCAAGATTTAATTCCTATTGTTCAATCGTGTTACTATCACCCAGCTATGCAAGGTAGCTATAGCTTAAAGTCAGTTTTGCCTGCGATAGTCCCTGAATTAGACTATCAAAATTTACAAGGTGTACAAAACGGTAATGCAGCACAAAGTGCTTTTTTTGAAGCGACTTCAATGCATTGCACACCTGAACGTCAAGTACAATTAAATGCACAATTGCGTGCTTATTGCCAGCTAGATACGTGGGCTATGGTAGTATTGGTTGAGCGTTTATTGACGCCACAATTTAGCAGTATTCATTAACTATATTTAATGTGATTTAATTTGTTGGTGTTTGTGTTTATATTTATATTTATATTCGTATCTTTATCTTTATTTGCATTTTTATTGTTTTTATTATTTTTATTTACTATGGCTGTTTATACAACTCTTTCTAAACAAGATGTTTGTCAGTTGCTGACACAATACAATTGTGGTGATTACCTAAGCCATGAAGGCATTACAAGCGGTATTGAAAATACTAATTATTATGTTAATACCCATCAAACCAATACTACTGATGCCATCGTCCAACAGTGGGTATTGACTGTGTTTGAAGTATTAACGGCTACACAATTACCGTATTATTTAGAGCTAACCACGCATTTAAAAAGGCATAATTTATCAGTATCTGCCCCCTGTAGGTTAAACAATGGGCAACTGATGGCGATTGTACAGAATAAACCTGCCGTCTTAACGCCTTGTTTATTAGGCACTGATGTGATGCCGCCTACACCCAAACAATGTGCTTTAGCGGGTACTTTGTTAGCTAATATGCACCAAGCTAGCACGGATTTTATGTTACGGCAACCTAATCTACGCGGTTTAGACTGGTGGCAGACTACAGCCCCTGGTTTATATGCACACGTTTCACCAAGCATAGCGGGTTTACTGGCTGATGAAGTCGCTGAACAAACGGCTTATGCAGCCAGTACTGCCTATAATCAATTGCCTTGGGGGGCAGTGCATGCTGATTTGTTTTGTAATAACGTTTTAATTGCACCGCAAGGCTATGCAGGAGCGATTGATTTCTTTTTTGCAGGCGATGACCGTTATGTATTTGATTTGTGCGTCACTATTAACGATTGGTGTTTACAACGTGATTATGATGATAACCATACGGGTGATACTATTTATAGCAATGGTACTTTACACCCAGAACGTCTATTTGCTTTTATGCAGGCGTATTTAGCACAACGGCCACTTAATCTAATTGAACAAGCTTCCTTGCCGCTAATGGCACGTGCCGCTGCACTGCGTTTTTGGATTAGTCGTTTAAATGATTGGTATAAACCCCGTGCTGCCAGTCAGTTAGTTGCCCACGACCCGCAACATTTTGAACGCATTTTACGCGTGCGTAGAACCCAGCCTTTAACGTTTAATAATGCTTGGATATACCCTTAAAAACTAAATTTAGTTTTATTGAACCATACCGTAAATAATTTAAAACTATGAATAATTTAAACACCGTATTAGATACCTCTAAACCTATTACTTTTCGTACATTGCCCGCAGTAGCTGGTTTTTATTGGGTATACCGTGGTTGGTTATTGTTTATTCATAAGCCGTGGGCTATTTTATTTGCTGTTTCTGCTTTGTATGCTATTAATTTAACGCTTGCATTTGTACCGTTAATAGGTCCTATATTATTTTTTGTATTAAACCCAGCCTTGCATTTAGGTTTAATTGGAATTATTGCGATACGAATAGCACCTACACAAGAAAATAAGCTAAAGCAGTTATTAACTGTATTTTATCGCCCTAAAATATTAAATAAAATGTTGCGTTTGGGCTGTGCTTATAGTGCTAGCATCACAATTGGTATGCTATTGGCGATGGGTTTAGCAGGCAATGATTTTTTAAATATGCAACAAAAAATTGCAGAGGGTACAGTTAATATTAATGATACAGCAGTACAAATTATTGTAATTGACGGTCTAATGTACATTGTTCCAACAATGGGGTTGATTGTTTTGCTTTTTTGGTTTACCAATCAGTTGGTGGGTTGGCACGGACAGTCTATTCGCAAGGCATTATTTTTTAACATGATGGCGATTTGGCGTAATAGGCTAGCCTTTATAGTTTACATTGCAAGTTGTTTGGCTATTAGCGTTGGTTTATTACTATTATTAACTACCTTATTGCCCGCTGATATTAACATTAGAGTACTGGTATTACCAACGATTTTAGTGTTTATATCTTGGTTTTTATGCAGTATCTATGCTACTTATGAAAGTATGGTTCAAATTATTGAGTAATTAAATAGCATTAAATGATTTAGATTAAGGTACTTAACCCCGTTTTTATACAATAATCAAATAAGTTAAGTAGCCAGTTTGTTGTATTGCACACCTGTCTATGGACAATCTTACAATTGTTTTTAGAGAGATTACTACTTGTTATGAAAGCTAACGCTAAAATAGAGGCTAAACCTAAATTTTGATGTTTTTTTTGGTGCTTTTATACATTAATGCTCATATCAACAATAATTAAGCAGTAGTTTAATAATAATCAGATAATAATCAGATAATAATATTTGTATTAATTAGTAATATTTGTATTAATAAAGTAATTGTCTTACTAAATTTGCATTCATTAATTAGGCACATTCTAGATAATGTAGCAATACCTTCACAGAAAGTCAGCACAATGCCCCGTTTATCTAAATCATCTAAATTAACGTTTTACACGCCTAGCTATCCGTGTTTACACCGCCTAAGTATGGTTGATGGTACAGCGAACAACACAGTATTTGATTGCGATAATCATATTACTTTGACTGTTAGCTCACCATTACCACACGTCTTTTGTTTGAGTTTACAACAAAAAAACGTACGGTCATCTGATGTTGTACCCCGCGATTTAGAAGAAATGTTAGAGCCAATGACTTTAGATCATACGCTTCAATCGTGGACTTGGGTTCAAGATGATATTCAATTATGCTTAAACAATACAGGGTTTACCCTGACTAGACAAGGTGTAGTCATCATTAAAACTGCGGATATACCTACTTTGCTGGGTTCTGGTATCTCTACAGACGGCACTGGATTTGCTATTAACCTACATACCGCTAGTATGGGAAATGCTCACAATTGGCCTATTCCTGAACCACATTTACAAGGAAGTGTTGCCGTATGCGGTTTATACGGCGGCATAGGTGCTTTAGCTGCTGATGGGTTTACCTGTTTGCGTGAAGGTGATTTTACACTTATTAAAACCAATAGCCCTGCCATTGATATATTATTGGTATCAGGCACACCGATTGAAACCAATAACCAAGTGAGTCTATTAGCAGGCCGCGTAGTGCCGCCGTCTATTTGGGTATATGGTTTAGGCCTCGCACTGCCAGCAGCTAAGAAAAGTAAATCGGCTAAAAAAGCTAATTCTGTGAATGCAACGATACCCAGTGACAGCTATTCTGCTAATTTAGCGGGTACTTTAAGCCAGTCCATCGCTTTGCGAGCTAGCGGTATTGTGGTTGATGTATTATTGCCTGATGATGAAATAGCTTTAGACAGCCACGGTCGCTTTGCTTTGTTTACGGATGGTATGGCGTTAGAAGATATGGAGCTACATAAACATTTAGCACCGTTACGCACACATAAATTTAAAATTGTGCCGCGTATTTCAGCTTCGCTTAAAAGTGCCGAAATGCTATTTTCAGAATGGCGTACGCGAGGCTTTATGACAGAAGACGAACACGGTTATTTACCCAATGTACACGCGGGTGCAGTAGTCTCTGCTATGACCAGCCGTTTAGAGTCGGTGTTTAAACACGGTATTGATGCTGCACGGTTAGCCGATTGTCCTGTTTTGGAAACTCCGAAACACCATCATTTAGCTTGGAAAAAAATAGTTTACTCCAGTTCAATGCGTTGGCATGGTGAAGGAGCTGACCGCCGTGCAATTACTTTTTCAAAACACACCTTACCCACGCGTGCAGGGACTTTAGGAGTAGAGGTTGAAGCCAACTGCAATAGTTTTACAGGTTTAGCTCAATGGTTAGACACTTTATTAACGGCTTCACATTCAGGAACGGTATTGTTTGCCAGCCGACTAAATATTAGTCAAGCCCCTGCCGAAGTATTAAAGCGTTTAGCCCCTTTAGTCGCTTTAATGCCTATTTGCTGGTTGACCGATGCCAATGCTTTATTGACAGCTGATGAATCTGTTCAGGCTTCATGGAAGCTATGGACTAATTATCGTTTAAAATTATTACCTTATATCGCAGGCATTACTGAAGAAGCAGCACGCAATGGCTTACCTGCACTACGCTCTATGCGGTTAAGTTTTCCGCGCGATCTACAGGCAGCTCGTTTTTTTGCACATCAATATTTATTAGGACCATCTCTTTTGGTTGCCCCCGCATTACACAATAAACCCGAAACTACAGTGTGGTTGCCTGCTGGAGAAAGATGGTATCACTTACCCAGTGGCACAAAATTTGAGGGCGGACAAGCGATTATTATTCCGATAGCCGATGACGGTATTGCTGTATTTGGGCGTGAAGGACATATTCTATGTATGGGGGCCGATGTTGTGGGTGTGAGCAGTATTAACACAATTAAACCAGTTACTGATGCGTGGTTGTTTGGATTACCCCAGTTTGATCCGTGTGTGACTGTTATCCGTGTAAAAGTGATGCAAATGCAAGGCAATGCTTACATTAGAGGCTTAGAAGGCACTAAAGTTATTTCTACTGCTGATTACACGGTGAGCCGTCGCGGTGCTGAAGTTAAAGTAGTTAAAAAGCGTTAATTGAAAGTGCGTATTTGCTTTTATCCCATCAGTATTGCTAGTATTTATTACTAATATTTTATAGGTTGATATGAATATTTTAGTAAGCCTTATATTTAAATACTGTATACCTAAACACGCTTTAAAGTATCGTTGCTTACTACTCAGTACTTTTCTAGGTGTTTTTACGCTTATTCTTAGTAGTTTAAGCACAAGTGCCTTAGCGGCTGATGCACAATACGTACCGTCAAGCAGCATAGCAGTGCGGTACTTAGCCAGTGCTTGTGCTAATTGTCATGGAACACAAGGTTTATCTAGTGGTGATGCAATGCCCAGTTTAGCAGGCTTAAATGCAGACTATATACGCGAACAAATGTATCTTTTTCAATCAGGTAAACGTGAGGCAACGGTGATGCATCAACTGGCTAAAGCGTACAGTGATGCTGAAATTAATGACTTAGCGGCCTATTTTTCAGTTCAAGCAGTGCAGCGTAAACCATAAATATCTATGGAGACTATTATCAATCAACACACAGTTGTGCCTACACTACACCGCCGAAAATTATTGACTGTACTAGGAAGTATTTCTTTAGCCAGTATTTTTTCAAGCTGCACTGTATTAAACAATAACAATAACAATAACAATAATATTAATGATAAAAATTATATAAATAATATAAGTAATAAAAATAATATAGCTAATAAAGATAGTAAAAATAGTAAAGATAGTAAAGATAGTAAAGATAATATAAACAGTGCAAACAATACAAATCTTCAGCAAGATAGTTACTTAAAAACACAAGCCCTTACCCAAATACCTTCATTAGGACACGTGGTGATAGTAGGCGGTGGTTTTGGTGGTGCAACTGCTGCAAAATATTTAAAATTATGGGGTGATGGCCGTATTGCTGTAACCTTAATTGAACGACAAGCATACTTTATATCTTGTCCTATGAGTAACCTAGTCATAGGTGGTAGCCGTCAATTGTCTGAATTAACTTTTAGTTATGAGGGTTTAAAACAGTTAGGCGTTACAGTGATTCACGCCGAAGTGACCGAAATAGATTCACTTAATAAACGTGTTATTGTCAATAACACATCTATGCAATCACTTGCCTATGACCGTTTGATTCTAAGTCCTGGCGTAGATTTTTTATTGGATAGTATTGATGGTTTTGATGCTATTGCACAAAAAACGGTATTGCACGCTTGGAAAGCGGGTGTACAAACGCAACAGTTACGACAACAAATTGAGGATATACCTGATGGTGGTATTGTCGCAATTAGTATTCCTAAAGCACCTTACCGTTGTCCACCAGGGCCTTATGAACGGGCTTGTCAAATAGCCCATTATTTTAAAAAGCATAAACCTAATTCTAAAGTTGTTATTTTAGATGCCAATGAAGATATACAAAGTAAAAAAGTATTGTTCACGCATGAATGGGACACGGCTTATAAAGGTATGATTGAATATCAAAATCGCTGGGAACTCAAACGTTTAAACGCTACTACACGTACATTAGAAAATCAATTTGGTGATAGTATTACTGCTGATGTAATTAATATTATTCCCCCAATGCAAGCGGGCATTATTGCTTATAAAGCAGGCGTTGTGAATAGTACTGATAAGCGTTGGTGTCAGGTAGATTGGTTAAGTATGGAATCAACAGCCGTTAAATATATCCATATACTGGGTGATGCCGTGCAAGCAGCGCCAGGTATGCCTAAAAGTGGTCATATTGCTAATCAGCACGGTAAAATTGCTGCCAGTGCCATTGTAGAATTATTCAATAACCGCACACCCTTGCCTTTAACTATTATGAATACCTGTTACAGCTATATTGATGCTGCGCGTGCAATTCATGTTGCCAGTACTCATCGCTTTGATAAGGAGCAAAAAGTGCCTGTGATTATTAAAAATACAGGTGGTTTAAGTCAAGAAGCCAATATACTTGAAGGTAAATATGCTTGGGCTTGGGCACAAACTATTTGGCAGGATATGTTATCGTAATGATTAGTATAGCTAGGAAAATGTATGAATTTTACGCAACCGCCGCACTTGCAAGCTATCTTACAAAATATGGCAGTTTTTAGGCAGTATTTAACAGAACATACGGTTGAAAATATTACATCAACTGACAGTACTTCTGAAGTTTTACCAACTATAAGTAATTCATTAGCACAAGCGATAGCACAATACAGTTTACCTACCTTGGAACTTGTTGATTTAGACAAACACTTAAACGATTTAAAAATAGTACTAGAATTTATGGAAACGAATACTGCACTTCTGCGTCAAACCGTAGATACATTAGAGTTACAACGAAAAAATAGGTTACTTTTATCGCAATAGCACTACTAAAAATATGTAGTTGTTTTAATTTATTTTAATATTTGATATTTAACACTGATACTGATATTTAAGGTCTGATTTTTTGAATGCTTGTTTGCGTGTATTGTAAATATATTATATAATATTAAAATAATTTGTTCCTCAATAGCTCAGTTGGTAGAGCGCCGGACTGTTAATCCGTAGGTCCCTGGTTCAAGTCCAGGTTGAGGAGCCATAAATTTTAGCCTTATATACTAAAAGTATATAAGGTTTTTTTACGCTTAAAGCAATTGTTTCTTTTTTTGAAGGTTAAGTCTGTTTATTTTATTATTTCTAGTTTTAGTTTTAGCTTTAGTTTTAGCTTTAGCTTTTTAAATAGATTATCAATATAAACTATTTAAAAAGCTAAAATATTCCTAGAAGAAATTAGGTGTATTTCAAAGTAGAGTTTTGGGCTGATTAGTGTACAGCATGCCGTGGTTGGCAATACGCTTTTTTGAAAGCGTTTGTACACTAACCGAAATTAGCTGCCGCTGCTGACTGCAACCAAAGCAGGTCGCATAACTCGGTCGCCAATTTGATAACCTTTTTGCATGACTACTGCAATGGTTTGGGCGGGGTGTTCACTGGGCATCATTGATACGCCATTGTGAAACGTTGGGTCAAACTTAGCACCAGGTGTTGGGTCAATCGCTAATAATTTATGTTTTTCAAATGCACTCACCAATAAACGCAACGTTGCCTCTACACCTTCACGCAAAGCAGATTCACTTTGTGTGGTATTAGCTAAACCCAGCTCCAATGTATCACGTACAGGCAATAAGCTGTCGGCAAAATTTTCTAAAGCATATTTATGGGCTTTACTGACATCTTCAGCAGCACGGCGACGCATATTATTGACTTCGGCTTGAGCGCGTAAAGCCAAGTCTTGTAAAGTAATATTGTGTGCCAAAGCCGCATCTAGCTGGGCTTGTAAGTCTAAAATAGGTGATTCAACATTGAGTTCTTGCGTATCGCCTATTTTTGACTCTATAGTTTCAGCTTGAAGGCTATCCAATTGAATAGTGGCATCATCTACTTTTGCGTGTGTATCTGTGGTTGAGTTCATAGTTTTTTGAGTTATATGTTGAATAATATATTGAATAATATATTGGATAGTATATTGAATATATTTGAAAAAAGAATATAAATAATTAATATAGCGGTTAGAATCAGCCCGTAACTGCTTTTTAAGCCAATACAATACAGTTAATAGTGTATCTTTAAACATTGATAGGTACAGTTATATGTATATTTTATAGGCTTAAATATTTAAAGATTTATATGTATATTATTTAAGGGTATTTATATTAATTTCAAGCGATACTGTCTGCTTTGCTGGTAAAACTGTCGGCGAAAAAAGCATCGCTAGGCAAAGCGCATAAGGCAGTAAAGTCGCGTTGTGCGCTGCTAACAACTATCGGTGCACCGCACGCATACACCTGATATTGACTCAAGTCGGGATAATCAATCATCACAGCGTGGTGTACCAATCCTCTGCGGCCTTGCCAGTTTGATTCGCTGCTGGCTTCAGACAATACAGGAATATATTGGATATGTGAATGGTGTGCCGCCCAAGACAAAGCTAAATCATGGGCATATAAATCGTGTAGTTGTCGCCCACCCCAATAAAAATTAATTGGGCGAGTGTATTTCATTTTAAGACTATGTTCAATCATCGCTTTAATAGGGGCAAATCCAGTACCGCTTGCCAGCATAATCAAAGCCTGATTGGGCTTGTCTAGGTCAGCATCACGTAAATAAAAAGTACCGTGTGGCACTTCAATCCGCATAATGTCTTTTTCTTTGATGGTTAATTGACTACCTGCAATACCGAATAAAGCATCTGTAAATAACCCGCCTGGGGTATGGCGAATATGCAATTCAATTTGGTTTAACGGTATTTCAGCCAAACTGTGTGCGGCATTAGCCATACTGTAAGCACGGCGACTGCCATCTTTTAAAATAAACTCTAAATATTGCCCTGCCTTAAAAGCTAGCTTTTCAGCCGTAGGTAACTGTAGCTTAACAATTGCTACATCAGGAGTAATGTGGCTAATACTGGCTATTCGGCTGGGCAGTTTTTTAATAGGGTAATCGGGTTCAGCAGCCGCTAGTCGGGCAGTAATTGTTATATCACTGGTGGGGCTGGCACAACACAATAAAGCAGTATTTTCAGATTCAGCGGCACGAACAGTAGCGTTATTATGAATGTGACTCACAGTACCGTTATTTAAAAGGGCTTTACAACTACCACAAGCACCGTTTTTGCAGCCGTAAGGTAAAATAAAATTATTGACTAAGGCCGCTTCTAATATGGTTTGGTCTGTGTTACAGTTAAAACTAACAGGGCTTGTAGCAGTGTGAGTTGAATAAACGGTTACTGTAAAAGTAGGCTGTGCTGGTATTAATATTGGAGTATTCATAAATGTCTGTCGCTGTCGTTAAACCATGGAAAACCAGCCGTATCGGTGGCACTCAATTGCTTATTGTAGGGTGTGGTGATGTAGGATTACGCTTGTTAAAGCAAATTCAATCAAAAAAAATTAATAATACTCATTTTAATGTAGTGGCTTTAGGGCGAACACCTATTTTAATTAATCAAACAGTCAATACTACTATACGGTTCGCTTCGGTTGATTTAGATGATAAAACAGCACATTTAAATACCTTGCGGCGTTATGCAACGATTTCCCCGTGGGTTATTTACCTTGCACCGCCTAATGGTGAGGGACTAGATGATAGCCGTATGCAACGGTTTTTAGCGTGTGCGGCTTCACCGACTACACGGATTAAAAAGTTAATTTATGTCAGTACTACAGGGGTATATGGTGTGGCTCACGGTGTATGGGTGAATGAGACTTCACTATTAAAAGCACAAGAACCGCGTGCAATACGCCGTATTGCTGCTGAACGCCGCTTAAAAAATAGTGCTATTTCTCATATCAGTATACTAAGAGCTCCCGGTATTTATGCCGATGACCGTTTGCCGATACAGCGGTTAAAAAACCGTTTACCTACATTTATTGATGCCGATGATGTACCGACTAATCATATTCACGCTGATGATTTGGCTAGAATATGTTGGTTAGCTGTGTTTAAATCGCGTAACCGCCGTACATATAACGCTGCTGATGGCGTTCCTATGATGCACTCCCAGTACTTAAAAGCCGTTGCACAACGTTTTGATTTGCCTGAACCTGTGCAGTTACCGCGTGAAGCCGTGCAAGCAGCATTAAGCCCAATTGCGTGGAGTATGTTGTCAAGTGCTAGGCGTATTGACAGTTCGCGTTTACGCAATGAATGGCGTATCCAGTTGCAATACCCAAATATGCTAGATTTTTTATCTAAAATAAATATAAATATTGTAAATAAATATTGTAAATAAATAATGCTTAGAATCAGGATTTTTAAGATTAAAGGATAAAACAGGATTTAAAAAATATAAAAATATAAAAATATAAAAATATAAAAATATAAAAGCTTATAAAACCTTGAAAAACGCGATTTTGCCCTCAAAACAAAGAAGCTTTACCGTTTCTTAAGTGTTTAAGCATTTAATCGCCGTTTAACCGCCTAAGTATTTAATTTTACTTTTTAAGGATATATTATGACTGAAACCGTTACTGCAACCACTGCTAATAATACCCACGCGTTCCAAGCAGAAGTCAAGCAATTATTGAACTTGATGATTCACTCGCTGTATTCAAACCGCGAGATTTTTTTGCGTGAATTGATTTCTAATGCCAGTGATGCCTTAGATAAACGCCGCTTTTTAGCTTTGAGTGATGCTTCATTAGGCGGTGATGAAGCCGCTATACGTTTATCATTTGATAGCGAGGCAAAAACAATTACTGTAGTTGATACAGGTATTGGTATGGACGCTAGCGATGCCCAGTCGCATTTAGGCACAATTGCTAAAAGTGGCACTAAAGAATTTTTTGGGCAATTGTCAGGCGACCAACAAAAAGATGCAGGTTTAATTGGACAATTTGGAGTAGGCTTTTACAGTGCCTTTATTGTCGCTAAACAAGTGATTGTACGTAGCCGTAAAGCAGGACAACCCGCTGATGCAGCCATTGAATGGAGCAGTGAAGGGCAGGGCGAGTATACGCTAAATACCATTAGTAAAGAAGAAATTGGTACAGAAATTGTCTTATATTTGCGTGATGATAGCCGCGATGATGCCACCGATGCAACTGAATTTGCTAACCGCTGGAAGCTATCTGCCTTAATCAAAAAATACTCTAACCATATCGCCTTTCCTATTCAAATGCTGAAAGAAGATTGGGACGAAACGACTAATGCTTTGGTACAAACGGCTGAATGGGAAACTGTTAATGAAGCCAGTAGCTTATGGACACGGTCTAAAAATGATTTAACCGAAGCCGACTACCATAGTTTTTATGCAAGTTTGTCTTATGACCAAGATACACCGTTAGCATATACACATAACCGTGTAGAAGGACGTAGCGAATATACACAGTTACTCTATATTCCAAAAAAAGCAAGCTTTGATTTATGGGACAGAGAACACGTCGCTAACGTAAAACTGTATGTTAAGCGTGTGTTTATTATGGATGATGCTAAAGCATTGATGCCTAGTTATTTACGGTTTGTCAAAGGGTTAATTGATAGCAATGATTTGCCGCTCAATGTATCGCGTGAATTGTTACAAGAAAGCCGCGATGTTAAAGCGATTCGTGAAGGTTCAACTAAGCGAATTTTAACTATGTTAGAAGATTTAGCGGCTAATAAAATAGAGGATTACACCCAGTTTTATACTGCGTTTGGTACTTTGTTAAAAGAAGGTGTCGGCGAAGATTTTGCCAATAAAGACCGCATTGCTAAATTATTGCGATTTACTAGCACCACACAAGACCGCACTAGTTTTGCTGAATACCTAACCCGTATGAAGCCTGAACAAACACAAATTTATGTCATTACTGCGGATACTTTGGCAGCCGCTAAAACCAATCCACAGTTAGAAGGATTTAAGAAAAAAGGCGTAGAAGTTTTATTATTGACCGACCGTGTTGATGAGTGGATGTTATCGCATTTACAGGACTTTGAAGGCAAGCCCATTACCAATGTAACCAAAGGTTCGGCGGGTTTAGACAGTTTACAAGATGAGGCCGAAAAAGCAGAAGCAGCGAAAATAGCTGAAGATTTAAAACCTTTGGTTGAATCGATTAAGCTTGCTTTAGGTGATGCAGTCAAAGAAGTACGCACGACTACGCGTTTAACCGACAGTGCGGCCTGTTTAGTTGTCGAAGATGGCGATATGAGTGGACATTTAGCCAGAATGCTAAAACAAGCAGGGCAAGCGGCTCCAGTTAATAAACCTATTTTAGAGATTAATCCTAAGCACGCTTTAGTTACACGTATGCAAAATGATGTCAATCAACTACCCGCATTGGCACAGTTATTGTTAGACCACGCAACTTTAGCTGAAGGTGGACAGTTAGAAGACCCCGCAGCTTATGTACAACGTATGCAAGCTTTGTTGTTAGCGTAAATATTAAAAGTTAAGGTTTGAGGTATTGCTACTTTGAGAAGATTTAGCCATAGAAAAGGCTATATTTAAGTAATAATAGCATTGATAAATACTAAAAAAATACTAAAAAATACTAAACTTTAATTGTTTTGCTTTAAAACTGGTATAAAACGATATGTTTTGTACCAGTTTTTTTATTCTAAATAATACGTAAATCTAATGTCTAAATCATCTAAATCCTCTTCAAAAAACGACAAAATACTGAATCAACGTGCACTCACTGAACAGTTAGTTGTGGCAGCCACTACAGCGTGTAATACCGTATCGGGTAGGTCTAATCGCGTTGCACCCGTCTGTGAAATGATTATGCATGCCTTAAGTATGAATAAAGATGGCGTATTATTTAACGCTTTAGAAATGTTATGGGAGCAAAATACAATAGCGTATGAATTATTAGCAGATTGTATAGAGTTTTGTGTACAAACCACTTTGAGTGCTGATGGCAAAGTCAGTACTTTATTGGCGATTCCTGTTTTAGTATGGAGCAGTAATGCTTTGCCTTCAGGTGTATTAGATACCGCCAGTGTGCTTGCCTTAAGCAAGGTAGTTCATCAACATTGGCTAACGGACGCTACCGAAGTTCATATTAGTCATACTTTATATACCCCAGATAATTTACCCGATGGTTTTTATGATACGCATCAATTGGCACATACCTATTTTGTACAGGCTATTAAGGGGCAAAGTTTAGCATCAAATTTTAAACCACAGCCCTTAGATGAAACAGAACATCATCATAATGCGGGTAACCACGCTTTAGCCGATAACCGTTTTCTACTGTTAGTGGTACGCCATCTCCCTGACAATAGCCCCATTAAACTGTTATTAAATCAAGAAAATAAGCCTGATATAGCTTTGCAAGAATCATTATGGCGTGAAATAGCCCATAAAGTCCTTGCGGATTATTTTGTTGGGTGTGCTTATGATGTAATGCCGCCGCAGCCTTATTACGAAGCTAACCGCAATGCTGAACTCGCGATTCGTGGTTTTAGTTTGCACGCGGCTATTTTGACATTAATGACTCAAATGGAGGTAACTGCCGATGATTTAAGGGTGGTTATTGGGGCATGTTACAGTTCACAGTTTGAGGAATACAGAATCAGTTTATTACTTAATAAAGACGATGAAACCGTTTTACAAGGCATCACTTGGCCATTATTGGGGCGTGAAGAGTTACAAGAAGATTTATTAGAAGAAATATTGGCACATTTAAAGGCTTTAAACATTCACCGTATTCGCTTGTTGGAAGACACTATTCCTATGGAGTACTGTGATGACTGCGAAACACCTTTGTTTCCTGATACTGAAGGCGATATGGTGCATATTACACCGCCTGATGACGAAGTTAATCCTTCACGTTACGTTGTACATTGATTATAAACAATGCTTAGAATCAGGATTTTTAAGATTAAAAGATAAAACAAGATTTTAAAATCCTAAAAATCTATACATTCTGAAAATCTTGATTCAGACTTTTTATTTTAAGATTTAAGAAACATATTTTTTAATAGTTTTAATTGTGAGCAAAATAATGAATGTACAGCAATATGTGAGTCATATTAATGAACGCTATCAACGCGGTAATGCAACCGAACACACGTTTCGTGGCGATTTACAACAACTATTAGAATATTTACTGCCTGATATTGCGGTAACAAATGAACCAAAGCGGCAATTATGTGGTGCACCTGACTATATTTTGACTAAAAATGATATTCCGATAGGGTTTATTGAAGCTAAAGATATTGGCGATAAAGACCTTGCTGGAATTAAAAAAATAGGCAATAAAGAACAATTTGACCGTTACAAAGCCTCATTAAGTAATTTGATTTTTACCGACTATTTAAATTTTCATTTTTATAAAGATGGCGTATTTATCACAAACATTTCAATTGCAGCAATAATAGAAAAAGATATTAAACCGCTGCCTGACAATTTTGCAAAGTTCACGCATTTAATCAAAGATTTTGCGAACCATCACGGGCAAACCATCAACAGCTCAAAAAAATTGGCAGAAATGATGGCAGGCAAAGCACGTTTGTTGTCTGATGTCATTGAAAAAGCTTTGAACAGTGATGAATACAATAACGAAAACAGTACGCTTAAAGACCAAATGAATGCGTTTAAGCAAGTATTGATTCACGATATTACCGCTAAGGGCTTTGCTGATGTGTACGCTCAAACCATTGCTTATGGTATGTTTGCCGCCCGTTTGCACGATTCCACTTTAGATACATTTAGTCGGCAAGAAGCCGCTGAACTGATTCCAAAATCAAATCCATTTTTACGTAAATTATTTGGTTATATTGCAGGGCCTGACATTGATGACCGTATTAAATGGATTGTTGATGGCTTGGTTGATATATTTTTAGCGTGTAATGTGGCCGATATTTTAAAAAGTTATGGCAAAAATACAAAGATGGAAGACCCAATTATCCACTTTTATGAAAACTTTTTAACTGAATATGACCCAGTATTAAGAAAAGCCAGAGGCGTTTGGTATACGCCCCAGCCTGTTGTTAATTTTATTGTGCGTGCAGTAGATGAGGTTTTGAAAACAGATTTTGATTTATCGCAAGGTTTAGCGGACACCAGTAAAATAAAAATAAACCTTGATATTCAAGGTAAAAAAGTAGAGCAGGCAGTTCACAAAGTGCAAATATTAGACCCTGCCACAGGCACAGGTACTTTTTTAGCTGAAACCATTAAACACATTCATAAAAAATTTAAGGGGCAGCAAGGTATTTGGAGCAATTACGTTGAAAGCCATTTATTGCCTCGTTTAAACGGTTTTGAATTATTAATGGCTAGTTATGCGATGGCACACTTGCAATTAGAATTGTTATTGACTGAAACGGGCTATAAATCCAGTACAAACAGTTTAAACCAACGCCTTAAAGTGTATTTAACCAATAGTTTAGAAGAATACCACCCAGACACAGGCACATTGTTTACCAGCTGGTTAAGTGCCGAAGCCAATGAAGCCAATCATATTAAGCGTGATACGCCCGTGATGTGCATTATGGGCAACCCGCCGTATAGTGTAAGTAGTAATAATAAAAGTGAATGGATTGAAAAATTAACTCTTGATTATAAGAAAAATTTGAATGAGAGAAATATACAACCACTTTCAGACGATTATATAAAATTTATACGATTTGGACAGCACTTTATAGAAAAAAATGGAAGTGGCGTTCTAGCATATATTTCTAATAATAGCTTTATTGATGGCACAATTCACAAGCAAATGCGAAAATATTTGTTAGAAGGTTTTGATAAATTATATATTATTGATTTACATGGTAATTCAAGAAAAAAAGAAACTTGCCCAGATGGTTCAATAGACCAAAATGTGTTTGATATTATGCAAGGTGTTTCTATAAATATTTTTGTTAAAACACCGAAAAAATTCCCCTCCTCTGGAGGGGTGTCCGCAGGACGGGGTGGTTTAGCCCAAGTGTTTCATTATGATTTATATGGCAAACGTGATTTTAAATATGATTTTTTATCTGACAACTGTTTAAAAACGATTGATTTTAAAGAGCTACCTAATATTGCACCTAATTATTTTTTTGTTAATAAAAATTTTAGTCATTTAAAAGATTTTGAAGCTTTTATAGATTTAAGAAAACTTTTTATTGCTAACTCAATTGGAATAGCTACAGGAAATGATGATGAGCTTGTTTCTATTGATAAAATAAATATTGAGAACAAATATTCAAAAGCTACACCATTTTATTATCGCCCTTTTGATATTAGATATACTATTTTTGATAATAGTATTTTACAAAGAGCAAGATTTAAATTAATGAATAATTATGTTTTAGGCGAAAATTTGGGTTTAAATATAGTTAGACAGTCAAAACAAAAAGGGTTGGAAGCTCTTATTTCTAAAAAAATTTCTTGTAAACATTTAATTACTGGTGAAACATATAATTTCCCTCTCTACCTTTACCCCGACACCAACGGGCAGCAGAGTATTACCACCCCGCCCTGCGGGCACCCCTCCAAAGGAGGGGAATTTAAAAGCGATGAATGCGGAGGGGAATTTAATGGCAGTAAAAGTACAAACGTTTTTAGAACACCTAATTTAAATGCAGAGATTGTTAAGAAAATAGCAGAACAATTGGGCTTACACTTTGTTAATGAAAAGCTATTTAATTCCCCTCCTTTGGAGGGGTGCCCGCAGGGCGGGGTGGTAAAAAACAATGAGCAATCTTATAGCCTTTCCGCT
>JAYWHD010000045.1:0-4428 GCA_043777895.1 Betaproteobacteria bacterium
GTTTTAGATACTAAGCCCATTAAGGCAGGCATCGCAGCACTGGCTAAAAATGCAGCAATAATAGCGATATATATTTGTGTACCATTAACGGCAAAAGCAAAGCCTATAAACTCAAGCATCGCAATAGCCATCGCAATAATCGCTAAACGCTTTTCACCAAATCGTTTAATCAGTCTGCCTAATAAACCGCCTTGTATCGCGGCATAAATCAGTCCGACTACACACAAAGCAATACCATTGTCTTTTGCACCCCAGCCATACCGTTGCGTAGTAAACAATGCAAAGGTCGTATGCATCATAAACTGTGCTAAATTCGTTAAACAAACAGCGGCTACCAACGCGGGTACTGAAATACCATAAGTAGTACGCGGGATATGAATCAGTTTAATCAAAGATTTAAATGGATTGCTTTTAGCCATGAGTTCACGGCGAGTATAAGCCGTTCGTTTTTCTTTAGGAAGTGATTCTGGCAATATAAAATAGCCATAAACAACATTAATAAACGCAATAACAGTAGCCACATAAAAAGGTAGTCGTACATTAATATCACCCAAAAACCCGCCTACAACAGGCCCAATAATAAAGCCTAAGCCAAACATCGCACCAATCATACCCATACCCTGTGTACGTTTTTCTAGGGTGGTTACGTCAGCAACATAGGCACTGGCAACCGTAAATCCAGCCCCTGTGATACCACCAATCACCCGGGCAACGAGCATCATAGGTAAACTACTGGCAAAAGCTATAAACAAAAAGTCTAGTCCCCAACCCACTTGTGAAATAAGCAATACCGATCGACGGCCATAACGGTCTGATAAAGCCCCTAAAAAAGGAGCAGCTATAAACTGTGCAAAACCATACGATGCCATAAGCACACCATACCAAATAGTTTGCTTAGATAAACTGTTGGGCAGCCCATTAGTAAATTCTTGGATTAAACTGGGTAAAACAGGAATAATTAAACCAAAACCAATGACATCCAGTAACACACAAATTAAAACAAAACGCAATGCCGCTGGTTTAGCTTGATTGACTCTTGATGGCTCATTTAAGAGGGCAGATTTTAAAAAAGTAGGCAATTTAAACATAAAATAGGCATAAATAAAAAATTATAAGGGTGACTGTATGATTACACTAAAAATATATTAAAACTATCTAAAAATACATTAAAAATATCTAAATACTAAATACCTAAATATCCAAATGTGTATTAATTAAACATAACATTAACTGTTTAGTTATTTGTTTAGCTTATCAATTATTCGTCATTATTGGAGTAATCATGAAAATATATACTCAAAATCAATCTAAATCACTTTACCACTTTCGCTATTGTGCGATAGCTATAACGTGTCTTATATTGCTTCAAGCTTGCGGTGGTAGTGGCGGTACGACTACAGACACGCCCCCAGTAATTAATCGCCCTGTTACTATGCCTGTTAACCCGCCCAAAGCCAGTTTAACTGTTAATTGTTCTGGGGCTGCTTGTAGTGCAGTGAGTCCTATTCAATATAGCGGTAACGGTGTGGGCTTGTGGCAGTACAACAATACCAGCACACAAGATGCCCTTATTGATGTAGATATATTGGGTGTCACTTCAAAAAACCAAGTAACGCTTGCTTTTACTAATGGTGAGCGTGATACTGCGATTAGTGTACCTAGCATAGGCAATAATATCTCTGCCGAGCTTAAAAAAAATGCTAATTTATCAGCAAATTTTAGGTCAGAACAGTCAGGTACGCTAAATCATTTAGCAGTAGAGAAACACAGCCATGACACTGCACACAGTGTGATGATGAAACGTAACCAAGCTTCAAAAAAGAATTTAATTGAAAAAACACCCCTTGAAAAAAATCAAACAACTATACAAGCAGAGACAAATCTTGCAGTACAACGGATTCGTGCTGCCCCTACGATTAATACACAGCGTGTATGGTCAGATAGTTATCCTTCAGTACCTGTTAATTATATAACCACCAATAAGCATGTCTGTACTCTACCCAGTGGACGTAAGGTCGTGTTTTGGCAAGGTAATAATACCGCTAATTTAACACCGACTATTTTGCAATATTTTATAGACAATACCTGTGGTGTATCGGGTACATTTGCACGCTTAAATACTTTATTGGGAGACTTTTGGGGGGCAAATAATTTATACGGCAACATAATTACCGAGACTGCAGGTATTCAGCAAGATGTTAATATTGTATTTTTAAACCCCGTTGCTCCTACTGATTGGGCAGGTTACTTTGATAGTAAGAATAATTTTTTATTAAGTTCAGAATCAGATAGCAATCAAGCATTGGTCTTTTTTATTAATGCTTCTTCAATTAATCAGCAACCCGACTTTTACTTGTCTACTTTGACTCACGAAGCAACGCATTTAATCGCTTTTTATCAAAATACCGTCGTTCGAGATAAAAGTTGGGATAACGCTTGGTTAGATGAAACAGTGGCTATGATGAGTGAAGATATTATAGTGCCTGCGACAGTAAGCTACAATAAAATGGCAGATATGCGTTTGCCTGACTATTTAAAATCAGGCGGAAATATTAGCTTAGACAATTGGTTGTATGTCTCTGACCCTTCAATTCATTATGATATGGGGGCTACTTTAGGGGTATTTTTAAATCGCCGCTACGGCTTAAGTTTATATCAACAACTGCTTACTGGGTGTACTTCACCCGCTTTAAAAGATGATGAATACGCTTGCTTAAACAGTGTTATTGTACAAAATGGTGGTTTAGGATTGGCTGATGAATTTGAAAAAATGGGGGCATCAGTGTTTTCTAAAGCCTCGGCATCAACGGGCTTGGTTGGCTATGGTTTTCCTAAAGTTAATGCTGGCAGCTACACCTTACAAGCCATTGATTTATCCAACAAATTTTTATCAAAACCTGTCGATGTGTTTAGCTACCGCTCAATGTCGCAAACCTACTTAAATGACACTGTCCCTATGGGAGCTACGCGTTATATACGTCAATCTGTACGAGTGCCAGCGCGTACACGTTTACAGGTAGTGATTAAATAGCAATATTAAGTACCTTAATAAAATGATTACACCTTTAGATATAGCAGATTTTGATTATATGTTGCCACCAGAATTGGTGGCACAAATGCCTTCAAACAAGCGAACGGATAGTTGTTTATTAGATGCTAGACACACATTTTTTGATTTACGCTTTAGTGATATAGGTCAATTACTGCGTCCTAATGATATATTAATTTTTAATAATACCAAAGTCATTCCCGCACGCTTATACGGCCATAAACAAACTGGCGGACGCTTTGAGTGCTTAATTGAACGTATCACCACTGAATATACTGCTTGGGTTCATGCTAAGGCTAGTAAAATGCCCGCTATAGGCAGTGTCATTACGATAGGCGGTGAAGCAGTGTATGTGCTAGAACGCGATAAAAATAGTGGTGGTTTATTACATCTAAAATTTACTACCCCTGTTTTGGCTATGGCACAAGCCCACGGTCAATTGCCTTTGCCGCCTTATATTACACACGCCCCTAATGCTCAAGACGAGGCACGCTATCAAACAGTCTATGCTAAATATGAAGGGGCAGCGGCTGCACCTACGGCAGGTCTGCATTTTGATGAGTCACTTTTAGTCGCTTTAGCCAATCAAGGTATTGCCCAAGCGTTTGTGACTTTACACGTAGGGGCAGGTACTTTTTTGCCTGTACGTAATAATGATATTGAAAACCATGTGATGCACAGCGAATGGTTTACTGTACCGCAAATAACAGTTGATGCCATTCATACGGCTAAGGCACGTAATGGACGGGTTGTTTGTGTGGGTACAACCAGTTTACGTGCGCTAGAAAGTGCTGCTAGTTTTAATAATGCTTACTTAGCGGCTTGTTCAGGGGATACCCGTTTATTTATTAAACCGGGTTATCAGTTTGCTGTAACCGATTGTTTGGTGACTAATTTTCATTTACCGCAATCAACTTTAATGATGTTAGTCAGTGCTTTTTCAGGCACTACACATATTCAAGCCGCCTATGCACATGCGATTGAAAAAAAATACCGTTTTTTCAGTTATGGCGATGCGATGTTTTTAGAAAGAAAAATTTAATTTATAGCTACTTATTCATTATAAATAACAGGAGTCATAATGAACAACACGGTAGGCAAGTCAGGTTTAGCAACAGGCACTTTAGGCTCGGCTGAATCAATTATTATGGGTATTGCAGGGGCTGCACCTGCATTTAGTGTAGCCGTTACCACTGCGACTATTATTGCAGCAGTAGGCGAGTTAGCTGTGGGTAGTATTTTGTATTGCGGCTTAATTATGTTCGGTATTATGTTGGCTTTTACGCATTTAAACCAACGCACGCCTAGTGCTGGAGCTTCGTATACTTGGGTTGGACACGCTTTTGGCCGTAGCTGGGGGTTTTTTGTAGGGTGGGGAA
>JAYWHD010000046.1:0-12503 GCA_043777895.1 Betaproteobacteria bacterium
CCTTTTAATCGTAGCTGCTCATCGACTTGCGGACGGCTGCCATGCACAATTACTAAGCGAATACCCAGCACATGAATCAGTGATAAATCTTGTACTAATGCATTTAATTTATCAGCTTGAACTAACTCGCCGCCAAAGCCAATTACAAACGTTTCACCACGAAAGGCATGAATATAAGGGGCAACACTGCGAAAAAAATCAACAAATTGCTCTGATGTAGGCAAAGAAGCAGAAAAATTCATAGTTAATTAGTTCGTAAAGCTTTTGCAGCTAACCGAAAATAGTACACCATAGATAATATAGTTAATAATGCCGCTATCAATAATAGGGCAGTACCGACTGGGCGGGTATGTAGATACTGAACCCCAGTGATATTGCTCATTAGCGGGACAATGCTTATATTTATAGTTACATCAAACAGTAGCAGAGGAATGGCAAACATTTGTGTAATAGTTTTGAACTTGCCTAATGAATTAACAGCCACACTCGCTTGTTTACCAACGCTGGCCATCCATTCACGTAGTGCCGAAATAGTTAATTCGCGTCCAATAATTAAAAAAGCCAAGGCAGCATTGACCCGTTCCATTTCCATTAATACGCACAAAGCCGCTACTACCATTAACTTGTCGGCAACAGGGTCTAAAAACGCTCCAAAAGCCGAGGACTGATTATATTTTCTAGCAATATAACCATCAAACCAATCAGTTAAAGCCGCCAGCACAAACAGTAGCATAGAGACTGTATTTTTAGCTGAAGCACTAAGATAAGTATCAGGTAAGTAATGAACACCGACTACCGCAGGAATAAGTGCAATGCGTAGCCACGTGAGACAGGTGGCTAAATTAAAGTGAATGTTAAATCCAGACATAAGCAAAATAATACCAGTGATAGTGTGTTATTACAAAAATACACCATTATTTTAGACGAAAGTATCTTTAAAGAAAGATTTAAGAAGGATTTAAGAAGGATTTAAGAAGGATTTCAATAAGCCTATAAATTAATTTTTGAGTTGTTTTAAATGTATTCACGTCACATTCATAGTGTGTATTTATAGTTGGATAATGATAAGCTTTACGCAAAAAAGCATTTTTTATAAACGCTAATTTAATCAATGGAATGGTTATTTGGATTCTTTGTCTTACCCCATCTTTATATTTATTTCTAGTCTAATACGTTACGAATTTAACGTAATAATGGATCAGGCTTATTTAAATTTTGTATCATCGGTGGTTCATATTGCTGTTGGTGTTGAAGTACTTTATATTATTAATTTTGGCTATTGTATTATGTTTGGTAAGGCAATTAACTCATCTATTGGTACGCCCAGCATTGAAAAATTGTTGTACCATCTTTTTTTTACAGGGTTTATAGTTGCACTCATTAGTGTTGATAAAACACCTTTAGATTTGTTATCTGGATTTAGAAGTATGTTGCTGCAAGGCTTAACAAACAGTTCTGAACCCGCAGGACAACAGGTAGCAGATGGCCTGTCAAAAATGCACGCAGCTTTTGTGCTTAGCAATGCTTTAACATCATTAACTCACACACAAAACACATCTGATTTAGGAGTTACCAGCATTAATTTAGCTTTAATGACTGAAGTATCGCCACAAATTACGGCTAGTGTTATGTTACTTATTAATGAGTTAATGGTAAAAATTGGTATGGCTTTGTGTCCTTTAATGATATACGCTGCTTTATACCAAAGCACTAAAAACTTATTTAATCGTTGGCTTGTCTATATGCTTGGCTTAACCATTCAAATGGGTATTTTAGCCATTACTACTGTTATAGCGGCTAAAGTGACTGGTATTTTCTTAGGTACATTTACTACTCTTGCACTGGTTAGCCGAGTGACACAAGGGGTTTACTTTATTTCTGAACTACAACAATCAGCTATACAAGCTGGTTTTAGTATGATAATTACTACTTTATTGCTTTGGTTTCCAAGCAATGCAGGCACTTTTGGTGGCGCTAAACTGTATGATAAAACAACTAAAAGTAGTCTTGGAACACTAGGTGGTTTACGTAGTAAGTATAAATAATGTGTATATTCGTCTATTTTTTATTTACTTGTCTATATAGTGTACAGTATATATTATATAATACAATATAGTTAATACAATATAGTTAATACAATATAGTTATTATCTTTTATTATTAAATAATATTTTTTAAATCTTGTACTAAGCTATTTATACTTTGCCCATGGCGTACAAACAAACGTATTCGTCCTTGTTTATCAAATACATAACTGGCAGCAGTATGGTCAATACTATAGCTATCAATAGATTTCTCTTCGTTATCTTTACTATCTTTATTATTTTTAGTGTTTTTAGTATTTTTATTACTCTTATTATCTTTGTTTAAGGTATCTGTACTTTTAGCATAAAAAATCTTAAATGAATCTGCCGCAGTTTTAGTCGCTAATTCGTCACCGCGTAAAGCAATAAAACTAGTATCAAATGCAGCCGTAAATTGTTGTAATGCAGGGAATGTATCACGCTTCGGATCTAATGTAACTAATACGACTTGAATATTTGAAGTATCAATATTCTCTTTTCTTAACGCTTTGAGTGCATAAGCGTAATCTATTAATGTAGTTGGACACACATCAGGGCAACGCGTAAAACCAAAAAAAACGACTAGTGTTTTACCTTTAAAATTATCTAATTTAACGGCTTTATTATGTATATCATACAATACCCAAGGGGCTGTAGCAATGTTTGAACCTGTAATGTCTGTTGCAGTAAATATTAGCGGCTTAGGTGTACACGATGACAGTACTATAATTAATACGATACACATATACCATCGGCATATATATAAAGTATTAAATAAATTTTTTTTTAGATGGTTAAACATAGATATATTAATTATTGATTATTGATTATTGATTATTAGTTATTATTTATTGTTTATTGTTTATTGTTTATGTTTTAAATAGTAATTATTAAGTGTATTTAATCTAAAATACAGTTTAAATTTTATATTTTTATATATTTAAAAAATATATTAAAACATAATGGTCTATTAATAATGCTGCAAACAATAACATTAAGTACAGTATAGAATACTTAAATAAACTACGGCTTTTAATATCACTATATTGATGCCATAACTGGTAAGATTGACGCAAAAATTCAATATTTAATAGCATCGCTATTACAAGGTATAAGTCACCACTCATACGAATAATATAAGGCAATAGAGTCGTAGCAGTTAATACAATGGTATATAGTAAAATATGCAAACGCGTCATTTCGTTGCCGTGTGTTACAGGCAACATCGGTAAACCACTGGCAATATAATCGTCCACACGGTATAAAGCCAACGCCCAAAAATGGGGCGGTGTCCACACAAATATAATTAATACCAATAACCAAGCTTGTTCAGGAAGGGCATTCGCAACAGAAGCCCACCCCAAAGCAGGCGGCATAGCACCGGATAAGCCACCAATAACAATGTTTTGAGGTGTATTTGGTTTTAACAATAACGTGTAAATTAAGGCATACCCTACAAAAGTAGCTGCTGTTAGCCAAGCCGTTAAAGGATTAACGTAACCATACAATAAAACAAAGCCTGTACAACCAATCACGCACGCAAATAAGGTAATTCGTTGCGGACTAATATCGCCTGCCGCACTGGCACGCCAAGCAGTACGTTTCATTTTTGCATCAGAATGCCGCTCTAGCAAACAATTAAACGCAAATGATGCTCCAGCCAATAAGCCAATACCTGCACTCGCGAATAAAACGATACGCCAGTCAGGAACAGTGGGTTTCGCTAAAAACATACCGATTATGGCACAGAATACCGCCAATAAAGTAACCCGTGGTTTGGTTAATACCCAATAATGCCCAGCCATTGTTTTAAATGATTGAACCGATGGCAGTATATTTTTAAATTGAATGGAATCAGTCATGAGATGATTGTAGCGGTGTTATCATTTTTGACTGATAGGTATATCTTTTTATTTCGTACATCAAAGCCAACAAACGAATGGTAAGCATAATCAATATTGCTGCACCTGCCGTGTGTAAAACAGCGGCTAATAGCGGGTAACCAAAAAATACCGTGCTGATGCCTGTTAATATTTGTACCGTTAAAACCGCCATTATTCCACGGCGGTATTTTTTAAACAGACTGGCTCTTTTAAGCTTAAGCAAAACAAGTAATGCAATAAGCATTACGGCAACAGCACTCATACGATGTACCCAATGAATAGCCACTAAAGCTGAAAATGGCAGCCATTCTCCTGTTGTACCTGTTGCCCCTAAATCACGCCATAGAGTAAAGCCTTTAGCAAAATTCATTTCGGGAATCCATACTCCTTGACACAGTGGAATGGTAGTACACGCTATAGCGGCATAATTAGTACTCACCCAACCGCCTAAAGTGATTTGAATGGCTAAGGCTAGCAAAAATAACCCAACCCATTTTATCCAGACGGTATAAGGTGAGTTGTCATCAGCAATAGGTGGCATTGAACGTACTGCTAGCCGTGTGTGCTGCCACACTAATAAAGACAATAAAACTAATCCACCCAATAAATGGGCTGTAACGACTATGGGCATTAATTTAAGCGTCACAGTCCACATACCGAATGCACCTTGTAGACAAATCCAAAACAAAATAAACGCCGCTAATTTATAGCCGATTGATAAATAAGCACGCCATTTAATAGCCATACCTAATAAAGCAATACACAGCACGCCTAAAATAGTGGCAACATAGCGATGAATCATTTCTATCCATGCTTTAAAATGTGTAACTGCACCATCTGGACGCAAAGATTCCTCTAAGGTAATATATGTTTGTGCGTGCCAAGGCGTTGCTTGAGCATAACAACCTGGCCAATCAGGGCAGCCTAAGCCACTATCGCTAAGCCGCACGTAAGCACCAAATACAATTAAGTCAAACGTTAAAAATAGAGTTAAAGTTAGCCATCGTAAATAAATTTTAGTATATCTATTGGGTGTAGTGTGTGTAGCTTTGTTCATAATTTTTATGGTTTTTATTTTTTATTTTTTATTTTTTATTTTTTATTTTTTATTTTTTTAATATTACTTTTAATATTACTTATTAGTATTAGTAGTAATATATATATGCTATATAATATGTATATATTACTATTGAACAGTTACTACTTGATGCCCTTGAGCATAGTGAATATATACTGTAGTATTAGGTTGGGCTGGAGACAACAAAGGCTTGCCATGACTGTCTAATACCATAGCATAACCCCGTTCTAACACTTTATGGGGTGATAAAGCATTTAAATGTATAGATAGACGCTGTATAGTATGCTGATGCTGGGTCATTTGCCGCAAAATAGTATGTTGTAATCGCCCACGCAAATGATTGAGTTGATTGATTTGTACACTTAATTTATTTTTTGGATTAACACAATTTAAACGGTACTGCAAATAATCTACTGTTTGATAACGCTTCGCTAAATAAGTCTGAATACTGTGTTGCATTTTAGCTTGTAATACAAATAATCGCTCAAAACACACTGATTGAGGCACTGCACACAATTCTGCCGCCGCAGTCGGGGTAGGTGCGCGTATATCAGCTACATAATCCGCTAAAGTAAAGTCTGTTTCATGACCGATACCACTAATGACAGGCATTGTACAGGCCGCAATCGCTCTGGCTAAGCCTTCATCATTAAAAGCATTTAAATCTTCCATACTACCGCCGCCACGACACACCAATAATATATCCACTTCAGCACGCTGGCTTGCCAGTAAAACCGCTGCCGTCAATTGTGCTGCAGCTAAAACACCTTGTACAGCACTGGAATATACAATTAATTGGACATAAGGTGCGCGGCGACTCAAGCTAACGGCTACATCACGCAATACCGCCGATTGTAGTGAAGTGACAATCCCTATACGGCGTACATAATGTGGCAAAGGGCGTTTTCGGGCTTGATTCAATAAACCTTCATGCTCAAGTCGTTGTTTTCTTTGTAAAAAAATTTCATACAAAATACCTTGACCAGCGGTTTTCCAGCTGTCAACTCTTAATTGATAATCACCGCGTGGCTCGTATACAGTGACTTTAGCATGTACTTCAATTAGTTCGCCTTCACGGGGAAGCCGCTCACACAGTTGTGCACGCATTTTAAATAACACACAATTAATACTGGCTTGACTGTCTTTAAGTACAAAATAGATATGACCACTGGCATAGCGTTTAATCCCTTGTACTTCGCCACAAATATGCAACATTGGCAAATAGGTGTCTAATAATTCAGCAACGTTGGTATTTAAATCGCTAACAGATAACACATTTAAAATATTCATATTAATAAACTTGACAAACTTGACAAACTTGACAAATTTAATACACTAAGTAAATAAACTAAATAATTAAACTTAAACTTGTTTTGCTTGTGCATACAGTTGCTTACCCAGTTCAACACCCCACTGATCAAACGGATTAATACCCCATAAAATAGCCGCAGTATATACAGCGTGTTCAAATGTAGCCATTAAAGCCCCTATCGCCCTAGGCGTCACCTCTTTTAACTTTAAAATACTCACGGGTCTGCCACCAGGATAAACGCCGTGTGTCCCAAAAGCCTTATTATTTTGAATACACCCACCCTGCCACAGCACATTAGCTTGAGCATATAAACAACGAATGACATCGTCAGCACAGGCTTTAGCTAAACTATTTTCTTCGTGGTGCTTGGCGTGAGTCGCAATAAAAATACTAGCAGTGTCATCATGGCCTTGATGAAACCACTGAAAAAATGCGTGTTGTGCGGGTGTACCTACCCCAGCCAATAAACTAGGGCTGGTCGGATAAGTCAGTTTTACACCATCACGTCCTGTAGATTTACCATTAGATTCCATATCTAATTGTTGTAAATAGGCAGGCAATAAGCCCAAGCGATGGCTATATGCAATAGTGGGTTGACAACGTAGGTTAAGTGCAGTTGCGTTCCATACTTGTATCGCCCCTAATTGAGCGGGTAAATTTTCAGCAAAAGGTTTGTTTAAAAAATGTGCGTCTGTTTCTGCTGCCCCTTCGCACAACTGAACAAACACATCACGTCCAAACGCAATAGCAATGGGTAAACCGATTGAACTCCACAATGAATAACGTCCACCTACAGTAGTGTGCATTGGTAAAACACGCAGTTCTGCTTGTTCAGCGGTGAACCCCAAAAATGCAATAGCTTTATCAGGTGAGGCGGTCATTGCACAAAAATGTACACTTATATCTTTATCATCAAAGATTTTATTGGCTATTTTTGTTGTTTTTTCTATTTCTTTTGTTTCTTTTATTTCTTTTGTTTCTTTTGTTTCTTTTGTTTTATTACTATATCCAACAGAATTTAAACCATTTTTTAACCATGCTTGAGCCAATTTAGCATTAGCTTGGGTTTCTAAAGTGTTAAAACTTTTACTCGCCACACCAAATAGTGTCGTTTCAGGGTTTAAATGGCGGACTACTTTAGCAAAATCATCTGGGTCTAAATTACTAATAAAACTAACCTGTTGCGTAGTGTCTATATTGGGTAGGCCATCTAATGCTTGTAACACACAACGTGGCCCTAAGTCAGACCCACCAATACCAATATGCACATAATGCGTTAATACTTGTCCTGTTGCACCTATTAATTGCCCTGCACGAAATTGTTTAGCAAATTGTAAAAATTGTTGTGCGTATTGTTGATAGGACAATAAATCTCTAGTATTAATATGAACATTAATAGTAGACGCCAAAGCCGAACGGCAGTGCATATGTGTCGCGGCTTGTTGTTCAGTAATATTGACTATATTGCCTGCTGATAAAGCATACCGCCAAGTATCAAAGGCAGTCATTTTTGCATGATTCACTAAAGCAGTTTCGGCTGCTGCGTCTAGCCATTGACGCGATAAATCTAAACTTAAATAGCTGGTGTGCCATTCACGTTGGGTTATTAACGGTTTAGAAGTACGCACACGGTGTGCCTCCTTAATTAAACTTTGAAAGTAATTAGAATACATAAAAGTAAGGCGATAAAAACAATAAGGTAATAGGCAACAAAACAACAGAGAACAAAACAACAGGGCAATTTTATAAATTTTATAAATTTTATAAATTTTTTATATAATCTAATATTGTATGTGCTTACAGTGGCTTACAATCTTAATCTATGAACTTAGCACGCCATTTAACACCCGATTTTGTACGATTAGATACTTGTATTAATCGTCAATTGTATTCAGACGTTGTTTTAGTACAGCAAGTTGCTAGCTATATTGTGCAAGCGGGTGGTAAGCGTATGCGTCCTGCACTGTTAATACTGGCTGCCGATGCTTTGGGTTTACGCGATGACCCGCGTATTACTGAACTCGCCACTATTGTAGAGTTTATTCACACGGCTACTTTGTTACATGACGACGTAGTAGATGAAAGTAGTCAGCGACGAGGTAAACAAACTGCAAATACTTTATTTGGCAATGCAGCTAGCGTATTGGTAGGCGATTTTTTGTATTCTCGTGCCTTTCAAATGATGGTAATGCTTGGTTGTCCCAATATTATGGCTATATTAGCCAATACGACTAATGTGATTGCTGAAGGCGAAGTACTACAACTAATGTATATTGGTGATATTCATTTAACAGAAACACAATATTTACAAGTGATTGAATATAAAACGGCTAAACTATTTGAGGCTGCGGCCTGTTTGCCAGCAGTACTTATTAACGATACTCGTGCACAAGCCGCACTGGCGATATATGGTCGTAAAATGGGTTCTGCATTTCAAATTATTGATGATGTACTGGATTATCAAGGTGACGCAGCTATTTTAGGTAAAAATTTAGGCGATGATTTGCGTGAAGGCAAGATAACTTTACCGTTAATTTACGCAATGCAATATGGTAATGAGGTTCAGCGTACATTAATTATCACAACTATTAAGGCTATTCAAAGCGATAACTCAAGTAATCATTCAAATGATTATTTAAAACTGGATTCAAATTTAAATGAAATCATTGCGATTATAAAATCATCAAACGCGATACAACAGTCTATAAATGTAGCACAAGCATTAGTTAACGAAGCATTAAAAAGTTTAGAGTATTTGGGGCATACTCAAGCGGTTGATGCTTTACGCGAATTGGCACAACAAGCAGTAAATCGGCAGAATTAACGGACTATAGTTTGAATAGTTATATTTATAATTAATCACTTAATGACGTATTACACCAAACCATACTATGAATGATTTAACAAATAACCTAAATTTTTCTTCAAACGCTTCAAATAAAAATATTGATGACAGTTTAACTGGTTTAATTAGAGCCCTAAAACAACACGAATGGATTTCTAGTGCGACCGCTAAGCTAGTAATAGACCGTGTAGCCACACAAAAAATTGTTCCAATTGAAGCGCTACTGCTAGAAAACATTCCCAATATTGATGCCGCTGCAGTAGCCCGTTTTTGTGCCGAGGCTTTTTCGCATGCTTTTTTAGACTTGTCTGCACTTAAAAAAAACCATATTTTAATAGATGATATAGATGTTAAAGCGATTATTGCATTAAAAATGATCCCTTTAAAAAAACGTGGTACACAAATTTATATTGCTATGTCAGACCCAACTAATTTAGCGGTGATTAATCAATTGCAGTTTATTACCCAATGTGTCATTGAACCCGTAATTGTAGAACATAACAAACTACTGTTATGGCTCAATAAAACATCTGATTTAGACAAAGGGAATGCAGATAGTGAGTTGTTTGAATTACAAGACGACACAACCCAATCAACTGCAGAAGACAACATCCTATCATTTGATACCAGTGATGTTGATGATGCCCCTGTCGTAAAGTTTTTGCAGAGTATTCTACTAGATGCTTATAACAGAGGGGCTTCAGATTTACACTTTGAACCGTATGAAAAAACCTATAGAATTCGATACCGTATTGATGGGGTATTGTCAGAGATTACTACACCCCCAGCTAATATGAAAGAACGGATTGCTGCACGCCTAAAAATTATCTCAAAAATTGATATTTCTGAAAAACGTATTCCACAAGATGGCCGTATGAAAATGAAAATGAACAACGGTAAAATGATTGACTTTCGCGTCAGTAGTTTACCTACTCTGTTTGGTGAGAAAATTGTTATGCGGATTTTAGATTCATCACAAGTACAAATTGGTATTGATGCTTTAGGCTATGACCCTGAACAAAAAACAAAGCTACTTAACGCTATAGGCCGTCCCTACGGTATGATTTTGGTAACAGGGCCTACAGGCAGTGGTAAAACGGTTTCCTTATACTCGTGCCTTAATATTTTGAATCGCCCAGGCATTAATATTTCAACCGCAGAAGATCCCGCAGAAATTAATTTACCAGGTATTAATCAAGTCAATATTAATGATAAAGCAGGTTTGACGTTTCCAGTGACGCTTAAAGCATTTTTACGACAAGACCCCGATGTGATTATGGTCGGTGAAATTCGTGATTTAGAAACAGCTGATATTGCCATTAAAGCCGCGCAAACGGGTCATTTAGTATTTTCTACTTTACATACTAATGATGCCCCTGCAACATTAACCCGTTTGCTTAATATGGGTGTTCTCGCGTTTAATATTGCCTCATCTATTATTTTAATCACAGGGCAACGTTTAGCTAGACGCTTATGTTCTTGTAAAAAAGCGGCTACATTTTCTTCTGATATATTAAAAAGTGCAGGATTTAAAGACAGTGATCTTGATGGGTCATGGATTCCTTATGTACCGATGGGGTGTGAAGTGTGTGGCGGTACAGGTTATAAAGGACGAGTAGGTATTTATCAAGTGATGCCTATTACCGAAGCAATGCAAACTATTATTTTAGCCAATGGGTCTTCACTTGATATTGAGCGTCAAGCCCGTTTAGAAGGGGTATTAAGTTTAAGAGATTCCGGGCTGCTTAAAGTAAAACAAGGCGTGACTTCCATAGAAGAAGTATTATCTGTTACTAACTTATAGGTATACAAGTATACGAGTATATACACATAGTATATTTATACTGATATACCTATATTTATACCTATATTATTTACCGTTATATATATTATATATTTTTTGATATTTTTTAAAAATATTAAAAATATTAAGAATATTAAAATATTTTTTAAGTTTTAAAATTCAAAGAATTTTTTATATAAATATGGTTTTAAAAGACTCTATATTAAAATTAATTTTATTCAGTAATTACAAGCATAAGGCTTTTTATGGCTACTAACCCTAAACCACGTAATATAAAATCAACTGTTAAACCAGCAACTAAACCAGCGATTAAGCCAGCAGGTATTAAAGAGTATGTCTATATTTGGCGTGGTAAAGACCGTGAAGGTAAAAAAATAAGTGGTGAGTTACGGGCAACAGGTGAAAACTTAGTGCGTTCAGCACTACGCCGCCGTGGTATCGTTCTTATTGCATTAAAAAAACAAAAATTAAAACGTGGTAAAAAAATTACTGAAAAAGACATTGCCTTATTCACACGGCAACTGTCTACTATGATGCGGGCTGGTGTACCGATGCTACAATCATTTGATATTGTTGCCAAAGGCCATGGCAATGCTAATATGACACGGTTACTCAATAATATTAAATCTGAAGTAGAAGTCGGTAACACACTACAACAAGCATTTCGTAAATACCCGCAACATTTTGACCCTTTATTTGTGAATTTAATCGGTGCGGGTGAACAAGCGGGTATCTTAGATTTGTTATTAGACCGTTTAGCCACTTATAAAGAAAAAACTTTAGCGATTAAAGGCAAAGTAAAGTCAGCAATGTTTTACCCGATTGCGGTGTTAGCGGTTGCGTTTATTGTTACAACGGTTATTATGATTTTTGTCATTCCTGCGTTTAAAGATATTTTTTCAGGCTTTGGTGCAGAGCTGCCTTATTTAACTTTAGTTGTGATTAATATTTCTGATTTTATGGTGAAGTGGGGCTGGTTAATTGCTTTTGTATTAATGGCATTTACTTACTTTTTCTTTCAAGCTTGGAAGCGTTCACCGGCTGTATCAGCGTTTATGGACAGGCTATTACTACAAATACCTATTTTTGGTGAACTCATTCGTAAATCCAGTATCTCACGCTGGTCGCGTACTTTGTCTACTATGTTTGCCGCAGGTGTGCCTTTGATTGAAGCCTTAGATTCAGTCGGGGGGGCATCAGGCAATGACGTTTATCTTCAAGCGACTCGCGAAATACAAAATGAAATTAGTACAGGTATGCCCTTAGCCGCTGCTATGCAAAATACGGGTGAATTTGATAACTTGGTGGTACAAATGACTGCCATTGGTGAACAATCGGGGGCTTTAGAAGAAATGCTCTCTAAGGCTGCTGACTTTTATGACCGCGAAGTTGATGAAATGGTTGATTCTTTATCCAGTTTACTAGAACCTATGATTATGGTTTTCTTAGGTGTTTTAATTGGTGGGCTAGTCGTTGCAATGTATTTACCTATCTTCAAGTTAGGCGAAGTGGTTGCTG
>JAYWHD010000047.1:0-12369 GCA_043777895.1 Betaproteobacteria bacterium
CAATGGGGCTTTTTAGTAATTGCTTCGGTTAATAAACCGCCTTGGTCAAAACCGACATAACCTGGTGGTGCACCAATTAAACGGCTGACTGTATGTCGCTCCATATATTCACTCATGTCAAAACGCAATAGCTCAATGCCTAAAGTATAGGCTAACTGCTTGGCGGCCTCGGTTTTACCCACCCCTGTTGGACCGCTAAACATAAAAGCACCAATAGGTTTATTGTCTTTGCCTAGGCCTGAACGTGCCATTTTTATACTAGAAGACAATGCTTCAATCGCAGGGTCTTGCCCAAACACTATATTTTTTAAATCGCGTTCCAAGGTAGCCAGTTTAGAGCGGTCATCAGCATTGACGCTGGCAGGCGGAATACGGGCAATTTTAGCGACAACCTCTTCAATTTCTAGTTTACCAATTATTTTCTTTTGTTTAGATTTAGGCAATATACGTTGTGCTGCTCCCGCTTCATCAATCACGTCAATGGCTTTGTCAGGTAAATGGCGGTCAGTGATGTGTTTAGCCGATAACTCTGCGGCACTGGTAATGGCGGCGGCACTGTATTTAATGCCGTGGTGGTCTTCAAAACGCGTTTTTAAACCCCGTAAAATTTGAATAGTTTGAGCAATGGTTGGTTCAACCACTTCTATTTTTTGAAAACGACGAGCTAGCGCATGGTCTTTTTCAAACACACCACGGTATTCATTAAACGTAGTTGCCCCGATGCACTTTAAGCGTCCACTAGACAATACAGGTTTTAATAAATTGCTGGCGTCTAAAGTGCCACCACTAGATGAACCTGCACCAATAATCGTATGAATCTCATCAATAAATAATACAGCTTTAGTATTGTCTAATACAGCATTTAATACTGCTTTTAAGCGTGCTTCAAAATCACCACGGTATTTAGTACCTGCCAATAAAGCACCCATATCCAACGAAAATATTTGATGCCCTACCAATATATCAGGTACATCGTTTTGTGTAATTCGCCAGGCTAAACCTTCAGCGATGGCCGTTTTTCCGACACCCGCTTCACCCACTAATAAGGGATTATTTTTACGGCGGCGGCATAATACTTGAATCACCCGTTCAACTTCAGCATCACGTCCAATTAGGGGGTCAATTTTGCCATTATGGGCTAATTCATTAAGGTTGTGTGTAAACAATGATAAAGGGTCGTTTTTATCTATTTTTTTTGTTTTATCAGTATCTTGCGATACAGCAGCAGTACCCTCTGCAACACCACTAGCCGTTTCATCTTTATTTTTAGTCGTTCCGTGCGTAATATAATTGACAACATCTAAGCGCGTAATGCCTTGCTGGTGCATGAAGTAAACAGCATGGCTATCCTTTTCACCAAAAATAGCGACTAAAACATTCTCGCCCCGAACTTCTTTAGTTTTCCCACTGGTTTGTACATGCATCATCGCACGTTGCATAATACGTTGAAATCCCATTGTAGGTTGTGTTTCAACGCTTTCTGTACCTGATGCACGGGGGGTGTTGTCATCAATAAACTGCGTCAGTGAATGGCGTAGCTCACTGCAATTCATTGCACACGCAAGCAATATAGGGGCTGCTGAAGCATTGTCCATCAAAGCAAGCAACAAGTGTTCAGTAGTAACAAACTCATGGCGTGCATGGCTGGCATCAACAAATGCTTTTTGTAAAGTGAGTTCAAGTTCTTGGGCAATCATGGTGTGCTTTCAAAAAACAATTTAAGTAAGTCTAAATAAGTCTAAATAAGTCTATTATGTAGTGGTACTGTTTATAAACAATGTGGGCAATATGTACAAATACAAGTTTAATCATAAATCATAAATCATAAACTATAAGTCATAGAATACCAATACATCAGCACTAGGCCGCTGTGTGGCTAAAATTAAATGTATACCGCAAGCTCACAATACTACAATATTACAATATTACTTTAAACGCATCTCTAATAATTGAACCAAATTGATTGGTTGCTGCCAAAACTGCCATAGTCTACGGCATCTTAATGGCACTATGATAGAGCAATCACTGAATATAAGTCGTAATTGTGTGGCATTTTTTAAAAAATGACTGGTTTTAGACTGTATATTTAAATTATTGTCCCAGTCGCGTAAAGCGAACCCCCAGTCATTTATTCCACCATTTAACCAAGCGTGTGTTAAGGTATCATCGGCAACTTCATTACAACACCATACACTGTTTATATGGGTATCTATAGGTGTTTGATACAAGCTCATTTGTACAGTATTTATAAACTGTCTAATCAATTTTGTGCTTGATGAATTAGACTCCCTTAGTAAGGCACAGGCACTGTCGCGTCCAATAAATTGAGCAGGGTTGGGCAGGTCAATATTGAAGTTAAATGTCCCTAATGCAGTTATTTTAATATTTTTTATATTAGTAGTTTTATTATTATCTTCTTTATTATTATCTTCTTTATTATTATCTTTATTGTCTTTTGATTCTGTACTATTGTTTACTTCTTTATTGTCTTTTGCTAAAAATAAATGAATCGGCGTAAATATTAGCCCGTCAGCTTTAAATAGTTCGGATACTTCAACCAAGTGTTGTTGTAATGCAATTCGCTTGTCTTTAGTCATACTAGGTAAAGCGTCTAAACTAACATAAGAGCGTTGTACAGTAACGGCAGCAGCATAGACATAAACGGTATGATTATTTGTTTTATTAAGTGATATTTTATTAAGTGATTGATTCAGTAATAACTGTATTAAAGGTTTAGACGGTGTATAAAAATGCTTTAATAATGCTGTTAAATATGGCAATTGTTTGACTAATATAGCGGTACTCATTGTATGGCTGGGTACTGCAAAATTTAAAGTAATATCCATTGGTAATGACTGTTTAATAAAAATATAAAGTAAGTACTTTTATGATTTTTTTGATATGCTGCAAAATATATGCAGTAAAATTGTTTGTAGAGATGTATATATTACAGATAAAAACCGCGTATCAAACGCTTATAAAATACTTATGAATATTAATATAACTCAAGTAGTCCAGTTAAATCAAAATACTAAACAAGACATAACCGCATTAATGCAGTTATTAGGACAAAAAGCCCGTACTGCTAGCCGATTAATGGCATCAGCGACTACTTTAAGTAAAAACAATACTTTACTTACATTAGCGGATTTACTACGTACCGAGCAAGCATTATTAAAAATTGAAAATGCTAAAGATATACTAGCGGCAACTACGGCACACTTGTCTGCACCGATGATTGACCGTTTAAAATTAACGGATTCTGTTTTAAATACAATGGCGTTAGGCTGTGAGCAATTGGCAGCTATGCCTGACCCGATTGGTGAAATCATCAACATGAAGCGTCGTCCTACAGGCATACAAGTAGGGCAAATGCGTGTGCCTTTAGGCGTATTCGGTATGATTTACGAAAGCCGTCCTAATGTAACCATTGAGGCAGCGATTTTATCTATTAAAAGCGGTAACGCTTGTATCTTACGAGGCGGTTCAGAAGCGGTACATACCAATCGTGCTTTAGCCGCATTAATAACACACGCATTACACACGCAACTTTTACCTATTGATGCCGTACAGCTAGTGCCAACGCAAGACCGTGCGGCAGTCGGTGAGTTAATTACTATGCCTGATTATGTTGATGTTATTATTCCACGCGGTGGTAAACAGTTAATTGAACGCGTGATGCGTGATGCTAAAGTCCCAGTGATTAAACACTTAGATGGCAATTGTCATAGTTATGTTGATTATCCTTGTGATATAAATCAAGCGGTTCAAGTAGTAGACAATGCTAAAACGCATAAATATAGCCCGTGTAATGCAACAGAAAGTTTATTGGTTGCCAAACAATCAGCCGATGAATTTTTACCTAAAATAGCGGCTATTTTTGCTAAAAAAGGCGTTGAAATGCGTTGTTGTCCAGATAGTTTTAGACTGTTAAGTGAGGCAAATAATAATAAAGATAATAATAAAGATAATAATAAAAATGAGAATGAAAGTAAGACTAAAAATAAAAAATATAACCCATTAAGTACTTTAATATTAACGCTTGCCAGTGAACAAGATTATTTTGAGGAATACCTTGCCCCTATTATTAGTGTCAAAATCGTTGAGAATGTATCTGATGCTATCCAGCATATTAATTATTATTCATCACAACACACCGAGGCTATTTTAACTACGCATCATCAAAATGCGATGCAATTTTTACGTGAAGTCGATTCTGCCAGCGTGATGGTTAATACCAGTACACGCTTTGCCGATGGTTTTGAATACGGCTTAGGTGCAGAGATTGGGATTAGTACTGACAAATTTCATGCCCGTGGTCCCGTTGGTTTAGACGGCTTAACCAGCTTAAAATGGATTGTATTCGGTCAAGGTGAAGTACGTATTTAAGTCAATATAGGACTCAATATTAGCTATTCTACAATCGCCTTTGTGTTGCAAAGTAATTAGTATAGTTGGCTTAGGCAATCCTTCGGCATATTCAGGCCATTCTACGACAGTAGCGTGAGGTGTTTCAAATGCACTGGCAAACCCTGCTTCTTTCCACGCTAAGGGCTGATGGTCTAAACGGTAAAAATCAAAATGGTGTAACAATGCACCTGCATTAGGGTGATGTTGCTCTAAACAGGCTATCTCGTATGGTTCTAGTAAAGCATAACTAGGACTACGTAATGTGCCTTTAACGCCTAAGGCTCGTAAAATAGCACGGGTTAATGTTGTTTTTCCTGTACCCAAATCGCCTTGTAAATACAGATTAAAACCCGGTTTTACATGACTAGATAAATAAGCACCTAAACGTTGAGTAGCTAATTCATCAGCCAAATTAAGACAATAATAGTGTGGTAAACCTTGTGTAGACACAGTGGATAAAAAATTATTAAAATGCATACGCTGTATATTAAATTAAATTATTAAATTATTAAAAACTGGCTATGATTAACCGCCGACATTTTATCGCTACCCCTTTAATTAGTTTTGCCGCCTCAAAATTAGCTGCTTGTCATTACGATATACCACCTAATCAAATCGATATAGCAGGTAGTTATCTTCACGAAACAATGCAAAGAGGCCATTATTTACGCGATCTTCAAACCCAGTCATTGACAAAAAACCGTATTATCCGTACAGGGTGTATTATCGCAGGTGCGGGTGTTGCTGGGTTGTCGGCAGCTAGACAATTAAATCAGAGAGGCCGCGATGATTTTATTGTATTAGAATTAGCAAATACTGTGGGCGGTAATGCTAGAGGTGCTGTTATTAATGGCATTGCCCACCCTTTAGGTGCACATTATTTACCTGCTCCTAATGATTCGATGCCTGCTTTACAAAGCTTGTTAGAAGAGTTAAATATTCGCCAACGAATATCTGGACGGTGGGTTTACGATGAAGCTTTTTTATGTCATAGTCCACAAGAACGCTTATTTTTTCAAGGACAATGGCAACACGGTTTACTGCCTTTACAAGGCGTGTCAAAAGCTACGTTATTACAGTACCAACGGTTTTCTAAATTAATAGCAGTATGGAAAAAAACACAGCAATTTAATATTCCAAATAAATATAATATACACACTATACAAAATACACACCCTAAAAATATAGCATTGTTTAATTTACATACTTTAACATTTGCACAATATTTAAATGAGAATGGCTTAAATGATGTACATTTATTGTGGTATTTGGATTATTGTTGTCGTGATGATTATGGTGGTGATTTAAATACGGTGAGTGCGTGGGCAGGTATTCATTATTTTGCGGCACGGCATGGGTTTAATCTGCCCTATCAAGCGTCTAATGATGAAGCGTCGCCCGTATTAACTTGGCCGCAAGGCAACGCATTTTTAACACAGGCATTGTCTAAGCCACTATTAAACGAACGCTTAAAAACCGACCGCATTGTTGTACGGATTGAAGTGTTGCGTAACCGCGTAGAAGTAGATGTACTTAACGTATTATCACAACAATTAGAGCGTTACGAAGCCCCTCAAGCCATTATTGCTTTACCGGCGTTTATTGCATCACGTGTGATTGTCAATCCTTTAAAAAATTTAGTAGACCGTGCTAAAGCAATACAATACTCTGCTTGGAGCGTTGCTAATATTGGGTGTAATATGCCTTTACGTACTGACATAAGAACAGCAGGTACGGCACCTGATATGGCTTGGGACAATGTTATTTATACAGACAGGTCTTTTTCTAATACCAGTTTAGGTTATGTTAATGCAAGCCATCAAAAGGTATCAATGCCTACCTCTACAGTATTGACGCATTACAGTACCTATGGTACATCGTTGACCGCAAAAAAAACATTACTGGCTTTATCTTGGCAACAAGCACGTGACAAGGTATTACAAGAGTTGTCGCAAGTTCATGGGGATATTTATCAGCATACTAAAATAGTCAATATTACGCGTTATGGCCATGCGATGGCAACACCTGTACCACGGACAAAAGCAAACATACATCTTTTAATGCAACCCGCTATGCCAAGATTACAGTTTGCACATAGCGACTGGGCGGGTTACTCTATATTTGAGGAAGCATTTGAACAAGGGTTTAAGGCTGCTAATTTTATGGTTTAAGTGTAGGTATTGTGGGTTTAAATACCGCAGCTGAACGGGCATTTTTTAGCCATATACTAGACCGTGCTACAAAGGCTTTATCGGGATTTTTAAGTAAAGCGGCGATATTTAAGGTGTGTAAATTAACTTGGGTACGGCCAATAAGTGGGGTTTCTACTACTTCATAAATAAGTGTTTGCGAATCTAACCAGTCAATTTGATCATCTACTGAATAACCTAGTTGGTTAAACACGGTTTCTTTGAGCGTACTCAATTCTAAAATAGCGGGCGACCACGTGGTGGCAGTCGCACGTTTTTTGAAAGCAATCCGTTTTCCATCAGGCGAATAAGAAGGACACTCAACGCCAGAATGAATAATATTTATTTGTTGCGTATTCATATCCCCTTGGGCTAGATAGTGGATACCTTGAACAGAGGCAGTCACTAAAAACTGTTTACTGTTGTTAGGGTGAAAAGTAACTCCCCAATAATTTAAATCTTCTGCTGATATTTTAAATTTATTTTTAAAAAGAGCCCATTGTTCTAAATTAGTTTGAACAGGTTTACCATCAATAATTTGTCCAACATAAGTCACTGTTGAAAATTTATATCCCATACCGCTGTCTGCATAGCCAGCATTGCTAGTAAAATTAGTCCACGCCATTGTAGTTCCATCTTTGGCAATTCTTGCACGGCTATAGCGTTTGTTACTTGGGTCTATTGGAAACATCACTGATTTTTTTAAATTAGCAGAATACCAGGTAGTATTTAATGGTCCGTAATCAAGTATACCTATAGCATTTTTCTGACTGCTATTAGAGCAAATTAAGTCACCATTTTCTGCACTGTGTAAACGTAAACAAGCTAAGTCGTCCACTACGCCGCGAGCGGTTGGTTTTAAAGTATTGGGGTTTAAAGTCACTAAATCAACTATTTGGTCATTTTTACTAGACACGTTAGAAACCAATGCATAAGGTGATTTTTTCTGGGCAATAATGTCCGCTGTTTGTTTAATGGATAAAACAGGAAGGTCTGTATTAGCTAATATAACAGACGAATAATTAATCAAACACAATGCTATACATGAGGTTTTAAGTAGCCTGTATTTAGCAAATAAAGCAGTAGTCAATAATGGGGGGGGTAAATAAAGTGCCATAGTAAATGCCTCAATAATAGTAAATAATATAGTAAATAATAAGTAATAAGGAATAAATAAATAAGTATAAATAAGTATAAATAAGTATAAATTAATTTGGGTTGCTATTTAAATTTAAAGAAACTTAAAGTTGATTTTTTTATTCCAAAAACAAATAGATACTAAAGAAAATAGTGCTAGTCCTAGTGTAAAACAAGCAAATGCTGTCGTAGTACCATAGGTTTGCCATATCCAGCCATACAATAAAGAGGACAAAAATTTAGCTGCACTCAACAGAGTCGTATACAAAGCTAAACCTGATGTAAGGTATTGACGTGGGCATTCTTTTGCTAAGCCCGCTATTAAAACGCCATCGGTTGCACCATAAAATAAACCTATTAATAAGGTAATTAACACGGCAATACTGTATCGATAATATTCAGATAAGGTTACTATTTTAAAATTAAAAAAATACTCATTAGCTGTATTATTTAAATTTAAGAAAACCGTCCAAGCGATATAAATGAGTAATAAACCACCGTATGCCCACGCAAATATCAAGCCTATTCCTTGATTGTCCACTTTTTTACCAAACAAGTAGGCACTAAGCATAAAGCTGCTTGCAGCAATCCCAAACATTAACGCAACCGTATAATTAGGAATATTGAGCTGCTGTTGTACCGACAAATAAAACAAGCCATCACTTAGAGTAAACGTATTTAATAATACTGCCATAATGACTAGCCGCATAAAAGCTGCTTGTTTACATACGGCTACTACACGCTGCCACAGTGATATATTTTGAAGTGTATCCGTACTTACCGAAGGTTTCGCAACTAAAGTACTCGGTACAAAACTAGCTACAGACTTTTTAGGGACTTTTAAAATTAAGACCCATAAGCCTAATAAACCAAACCCTGCACTGACTAAAAAAAGTAAATCATAGCGTTCGTTATAGTAGGCCAGTAAAGCACTGGCTATAAAAGGCCCTACTAATGCACCAAACGCATCCATAGTACGGTGAACACCAAATGCTTTACCTAGAGTGCAATGATTGACTTGATTGGCAATTAAAGTATCACGTGGGGCTGTGCGAATACCTTTGCCTAAACGGTCTAATAATAAACTAAACAACACTGCAATAAAACCATAATTTAAACTAAGCCATAATAATAGTTTAGCAACAAAGGACAAGGCATAGCCACACAAAGCAATCAATTTTACGCGTTGCCAGCGTTCAGCCCAATGAGCGGCTAACAAACGAATTATTGCGGCAGCACTTTGATATAAACCATCAATAAAAGCCACTTGTAAAGCAGGCAAAAGTAGTACCGAATATAAAAAGACTGGCAAAATAGAAGTAACCATCTCTGATGAGATATCGGTTAATAAACTGACTAAACCTAAGTAATAAATTGCTTTTGGTAAAGGTATAACGGATAATTGATTATTCAAATCAGGCGTATCTATTTTTGGTGGGGCTGAAATATACATAAAATAGTTATTTTTTAGTTATTTATTTGGCATAGCTATTTTAATAATTAAGCTAATTTTAGCGATAAAATACTCGGTATTACCTTAAGATATAAAATATTATTTATAGTGTTATTAACTATATTGTTTGTAATATAACTCACACTATTACTATTTAAGTACACATACACATATAAATATACATATAAATTAATAAATAAAATAAATAAAATAAATAAATAAATAAACAACCGATTTTATGTACTGTAAAAAACTTATAATATTGATAGCCAGTGTATCATTTATTCAGTCTATAGCATATGCACAGACTTTATCTTTAACACTTGCAAGCCCGTCTTTACATAATATACCCCCTATTAATCCCAATAGTATTAGTAAAACGCTTAGTACTTCTGCACTTAATGCTTCTGATATATTACCCAGTATTGATGACTCAGTGGATATTAATAAGCCTACTTCTAATGAACTTGTTCCTGAAATTAATTACCCTGTTACTGACTCAATCAATGGTTCTTTAAATGATTCTTTAAGTGTTAGTTTAGATTCCACATCTGATGTTGGTTTAGATACTTTAAAATCAACCCAAACCGATGGTAATTTGTGGGATAGAATACGGCGGGGATTTGCAATACCTACGCTTAATACCCCCTTAGCGACTAATAAAACGTTGTGGTACGCTAGGCAACCTGAATATATGACACGTATGACTGAACGCGGTAAGCAATATTTATTTTATATTGTAGAAGAGTTAGAACGCCGTAATATGCCTAGCGAGATTGCTTTATTACCGTTTATAGAAAGTGCGTTTAATCCGCAAGCGATTTCTAGTGCTAAAGCAGCAGGCATTTGGCAGTTTATGCCAGCTACTGGAAAATATTTTAATTTGAAGCAAAATGTTTGGCGTGATGAACGGCGTGGTGTGGTTGAAAGTACGCGTGCGGCTTTAGATTATTTACAAAAGCTACACTATATGTTTGGTGATTGGCATTTAGCACTGGCTGCTTATAATTGGGGCGAAGGGTCAGTACAGCGAGCGATTAATAAAAACCGTGCTAAGGGTTTATCTACTGATTACCTGTCATTAAATATGCCCGATGAAACTTCTAATTATGTACCTAAGTTTCAAGCTATCAAAAATATTATTCAAGACCCAGCCGCTTATGGTATTCAATTAACGCCTTTAGCAAATATACCTTACTTTACTAGTGTGATTAAAAACCATGATATTGATGTAAGTCTTGCAGCTAAATTTGCAGGTATGAGCTTAAACGAATTTAAAGCATTAAACCCTAGCTTTAAAAAACCAGTTATCTTAGGTGCATATCGCCCCGAGATTTTATTGCCTACTAATCGTTTATCACTGTTTAATCAATCATTAGCTGACTATAAAGGAAGTTTGTCTTCTTGGACTACACTAACTTTATCTGGTACTGAACGGCCTACTGATTTAGCAAGACGCTACGGACTCAATGAGCGGTTATTACGTGAAGTTAATAATATTCCAGCACGTATGTTGTTAAAGGCAGGTTCAACATTAATTGTACCTAAAGGCAATCACGAGTTACAAACTGCCAATATTTCTGCAAGTTTAGACAATGCAAAAATTAATTTAGCACCTGAATCAGTGCGTCGTTCATTAAATGTATATAAAAAAGATACTTGGGCAAAAATTGCTGACCGTGCCAATGTTAGTGTTACTAATTTACAGCAATGGAATCGGGGTACTAAATTACGAACAGGGGCTACTTTAAGTTATTATGCGGCATACGATGCACCTACAGTTATAGTACCAATATTTGAACCAATACAATTGGATAAAAAAACTGATAAAAAAATTGATAAAAAAGAACTAGAAACCCCAAAGAAAAACTCTAAAAAATCTTCTAAACATAAAACCCCTAGCAAACCAGATAAAGCTGATAAAAATAATACAATTGATGATATTTATAAAACTAACAAGCTTAACCGTTTAGATAAACATATTGAAAAATTAGTAATTACCAAAACATCTAAGGACAAAGTAATTAAAGACAATAAAAGTAAAGATACAGTAATTAAAGATAAGCCGAATAAAAGTAAGGATAAAAACAACGATAAAAATAAAGAGTCTGTCAAAAAGGTAAATACAACAAATAATGCAGCAAAAAGTACTTCAAATAAAAAACAATTACAACGTCTTAATTAATATTTGACTATTGCGTCCACGGTTATAGCTGGCTTGCCGTTCAAGCGGTAGTTGTTCTAAAGTAGCAGGCTTAAACCCTCGCTTTAAAAACCAGTGCATTGTACGCGTAGTTAATACAAATAAACGGGTTAATCCTGCTGATTTAGCGCGTTGTTCAATGTGTTGCAAAATACGTTCGCCATCGCCTGTCCCTTGTGCTTGAATACTAACGGTTAAGCACGCCATTTCACCCATATTTTGGCTATGAATATACAATGCAGCACAACCAAATACTTTGCCATCATGTTCCAATAAACTAAATAATTCAATATCACGCTCAATGACTTCTGCACCTCGGCTGACTAAAGTACCATCAGCAATAAGAGGTTCAATCAAACTTAAAATAGAAGCAACATCATCATTAGTAGCCAGCCGTAGTTTTTCAAGTGCTTGTTCTGTCACCATGGTAGCAATACCATCATGAGTAAATACTTCCAGTAAACAAGCACCATCTTGTTCAAACGGCACTAGATGTGTCCGTTCGACACCCCCTTTACACGCTTTTAATAAATAGTATAAATACTCGGCTTCAACGGGTGGAATAAGCCCAGCATCTAGCATACGTTGTGCTGAATCGTGTTTTAGTTCGGTGATAATGCAGCCTTGCTCATCACGTAATGAAGGTGTTTCAGTTAAAAACATTAACTTATCAGCTTTTAACGCAATAGCTATATGGGCAGCAATATCTTCCATACTAAGGTTAAAAGCCTCACCCGTAGGGCTAAAGCCTAAAGGTGAGATTAGTACTACGCTATTATTGGCTAGTACCATACGAATAGCATCGGCATCTACTTTACGTACCAAACCAGTGTGTTGATAATCAACACCATTGACAACGCCTAAAGGCCGTGCGGTTACAAAATTACCGCCAATCACTCGTACCCGTGCATTTTGCATGGCAGTATTGGGTAAACCTTGGCTAAATAAAGCTTCAATGTCTAAACGAATTTCTCCAG
>JAYWHD010000048.1:0-1515 GCA_043777895.1 Betaproteobacteria bacterium
TATTAGATGCTTCTGGTAAAGAAGTAAAAATTGGTGGTACAGACCATGCGGTTAGTATTAGTTTGCCTGTTGGGGCTTTAATTACCGTACGCGATGGCCAAGAAATTGGTGTCGGTGAAGTATTAGCAAAAATCTCGACAGAATCACAAAAAACCCGTGATATTGTCGGGGGGTTACCGCGTGTAGCTGAATTGTTTGAAGCACGCTCACCTAAAGATGCAGGTATGTTAGCAGAGGTAACGGGTGTAGTCACATTTGGTAAAGAAACCAAGGGCAAACAACGTTTAATTATCACTGATTTAGACGGTAACCCAGAAGAGTTTTTAATTCCAAAAGACCGTGATGTACTCGTCCACGAAGGGCAAGTCGTCAATAAAGGCGAGTTAATCGTTATGGGTCCTGCCGACCCACAAGACATTTTGCGTCTATTGGGTATAGAAGCTTTGGCGAACTATATTGTTGATGAAGTACAAGATGTCTACCGTCTACAAGGTGTGCGTATTAATAACAAGCATATTGAAGTGATTGTGCGTCAAATGTTGCGTCGTGTGGCGATTGAATCACCAGGTGATACTAAGTTTATTCCTGGTGAACAAGTTGATCGTTCAATTATGTTAGATGAAAATGACCGTGTTGTGGCTGAAGGCAAAACACCTGCGATTCATGCCAACTTATTAATGGGCATTACAAAAGCTTCCTTGTCTACCGATAGTTTCATTTCGGCGGCCTCATTCCAAGAAACAACCCGTGTTTTAACTGAAGCGTCTATTATGGGCAAACGTGATGATTTACGTGGCTTAAAAGAAAATGTAATTGTTGGGCGTTTAATTCCAGCAGGTACAGGTTTATCGACTCATTTAGCACGTCAAGCACGCATAGAAGCCGAGGCAGCTGAACGCCGTGCAGAGACAATATTTAACACGCCTGTTGCCGATGAAGAAATAGAGTCAGTATTAGTTGTAGGTGATTAATTTTTAGTTATTATCATAATAATAATTATATTTATTAGAATTATTATTCTTTAATTTAATTGATTTTAATTAAGTCTTAAAGTAATAAGTAATAAAATTTTGATTACAGTAAAGCCAACAACTTAAAATTGTTGGCTTTTTTTAAGTCCTGAATGTTTTATTTAATCCGTTATTGAAAAATTTAGCTTAATATTTAAGCGGTAAACGTGAAGTTTTAAAAAACTATATTTCCTCAAAAAAAGTCTCATAAGACACTTTAAATCATAATAAAAATTTATTTACCACTGCCCATATTGACTAATTTAAATAATTTATTAAGCATAATGAAACAAATATTTAAATTATTATTAACTACATTACAACAACACACATTAATTGTGGCTGGTAGTGCTTTTGTTTTTACAGTATGGTTTTATATGCTGCACTCTATATTTTCAATTAATACTAACTCACAACCTACGGGTTATTTTTCTGCTCTTAGATTGGCTTGGATAATTGCTAACAGTGCAAATTGTAATAATTTTGAAGAGAATAATGATCAGAC
>JAYWHD010000049.1:0-31636 GCA_043777895.1 Betaproteobacteria bacterium
TGCCCATACTTACCTTCAAAAATTTATTCACGTTGAAACGACACTGCCAAAAAGAAACGATGATTTTCGTCACCGCAGCGATGTAAGAACATACGTTGAACAATTGTTTAAATTGCACGATATTTCAGTTAAAGGTCCTAATAATAAAGAGTTACTTAATAAAGAATTGGTTAAGGAAACAGAATTGATTAATTATTTAGATACTTTTTCTAAACACTTTAAATTATCACTTAGAGAATTAGAAAAAGTTTTTACTAATTTAGTGATTATCTATAGTAACCAACGGATAAAAATATTTCTTAAAGAAGTTAGGACATATCATATTATTGCTTTTGTCGCTATTATTAAAGTTAAACATCCAAAAATATTTGACAGATTACAACTAAAAAATATATCTTATGAGGAACTTAACGAGCAGCTAGATATTTCAGCGATAAAATTTGATGTAAATAATGAATACTCTCTTACTATTATTAAAGATATGTTATTAATTAATGAAAAGATTAGCTTCCATAAAAATTATCCTTTCTTGCTATCAGAGGCAATTGAAGCCCTATCTTTATTCAACATATCATAAGTATCATAATAAAAACAGCTTAACTTACTTTTTCAAAGTCTGGCTTAAAGCGGCTGCCATACCACGCAACATATCAACATCAGCACGGGTCAAGTTTGCACGTCCCCACAAACTGGCTAAACGTTCTTTTAAACGCCGTGGTTGCAGTGGGTCATAATAATCAGCCACTTCTAAAATATTTAACCAATGTTGTGCCATACCTTGAATTTGCTCGTGGTTTGCTAACGCTTCGCTGGCTAATTCGCGGCTCAATATCGGTGTTGTAGACACTCTAGTATTATTTAATGCTGCCATCAAAGCGATACGTTGTGAATAAGCAACTACTTGTACGGCTTGTGATAAATTCAAACTACTATAGTCAGGATTAACATCAATACTACAAATGGCACTGCAACGGCTTACATCTTCATTAGACAATCCAAAGCGTTCATTGCCAAAAACATAAGCAATACGCTCTGAACCCATACATTGTGCAACTTGTGCGGCATAGTGTGGCAGCTGTACGACTGGCCCACTCCATTCACGCGGGCGTGCAGTCAAAGCAACAGACTGGGTACAAGCACTTAATGCCTCGTCTAAAGTGTCTACAATCTGTGTATTTGCCAGCACATCTTGTGCCCCACTAGCTAATGCAACGGCTTCAGGGTGGTCTAATTTAAAGTTAAAAGTTGCTTGAAAACCATCGTTGGGCGGCCTTATTAGAATTAAACGCGAAAATCCCATAGTTTTTATCGCCCGTGCAGCAGAACCCACATTGGCAGCCATACGCGGGGCAACTAATACAAAATTAGTGTTTAAAAATGCGTCATTAAGTGTATTAAGCGTGTCAATCATAAATTATGATAAATTAATAATAAATTAATAGTAAGTTAATATTAGTGTTTAAAAATGCGTCATTAAGTGTATTAAGCGTGTCAATCATAAATTATGATAAATTAATAATAAATTAATAGTAAGTTAATAGTAAGTTAATAGTTTAAATGTAAATAATATAAATGATTAGCGATATGCTATAGTTTTTAGCTCGGTTAAAATAGTCAATTAGATTAATTACATTTTAAGTACGTTTTAAGTACGTTTTTATATTTTCATATTTTTTTATAATATGCGTCCAGCTTACTACTTTACTACTGACTTTAACCCGTGAATTAGACATTATGCAAAACCCTATGCTCAATATTGCCGTTATGGCTGCCCGTAAAGCGGGCGATATTATCAACCACGCAACCTTAGACCTTGAACTTATTAAAGTCACTCATAAAGGGTTTGGTGAATACGTGAGTGATATTGACCATGTTGCTGAAAAAATAATTGTAGAACTATTATTAAATGCCTATCCCAGCCACACTATTTTAGCAAAAGAAAATAGTAGTAATACCAATAACCTTGCCCATTCAAACAGTCGCTATCAGTGGATTATTGACCCTATTAATGGTACAACTAATTTTATACATGGTTTGCCACACTTCGCAGTCAGCATTGCCTTACAAGTCAATGGCATAACTGAACAAGCGGTTATCTATGCCCCTGCAACCAATCAACTATTTACCGCCAGTAAAGGTTTGGGTGGTTTTTGCAACAACCGCCGTATGCGTGTGTCTAAACGGACACGTTTATTAGATGCACTGTTAGGCAGCTCTGTAGCCGTAAAAGCCGCTGCACAATCGCGTAGCTTAGACCCATTAATGCTTAATTTAACAGCTGATACTGCAGGCGTACGGCATTTAGGCAGCTCGGTATTAGACTTAGCTTATGTGGCATCAGGTGCTTTAGATGCTTGTTATGCCGTGGGATTAAAACCGTGGGAGATGGCAGCAGGTGCATTAATGGTAACAGAAGCAGGTGGATTAATCTCTGATGCACTAGGTGATAGTCATTACTTAAAAACAGGCAGTTTAATCGCAGGCTGCCCTAAAATATTTTCCCAGTTATTACCCCGTATAGGCCCCGATTTATCAAAAAATCACGCATTGCTTTATCCACTTGAAAATAATGATTTAAACAGTGATTTAAGCGAATCTGTGGTGATAAGTTCTACAGTTACCAGCCTTTGATTTGACTGCAAAATAAATAACTATGAGTCACTCATTACCCCATACTAAAATAACTGGCACAGGTAGCTATTTACCCGCCCACTGTGAAAGTAATATACAGATTACTCAACGTTTAGCTAAATTAGGTGTAGACACGTCTGACGAATGGATTCAAAGCCGTACGGGCATCACTCAACGCTATATTGCTGCTGCTAATGAATATACCAGTGATTTAGCAGTACAAGCAGCTCAACAGGCATTGTTTGCAGCTAAGCTGACTGCCAGCGATATTGATTTGATTATTGTGGCAACTACGACGCCCGATACTTTATTCCCCAGTGTCGCCTGTACAGTCCAAAATAAATTAGGCCGACTTAATCACACACAAATGCGTGGTGCAGCATTTGATGTCCAAGCCGTCTGTAGTGGTTTTATTTATGCTTTAACAACGGCTAATGCTTTAATTAAGCAAGGCGTTGCCAGTAAAGCTTTAGTGATTGGTGCTGAAACACTCACTAGTATTATTAATTGGCAAGACCGCAATACATGTGTTTTATTTGGTGATGGTGCTGGGGCTGTTGTACTAGAAGCCAGCGAAACTACGGGTATATTGGCTTGTAAAATCCATGCCGATGGCAGTTTAAATTCTATATTAAATGCCCCAGCCCGTATTCATCAAGGTGTTATTGAAGGCAATCCGTTTTTATATATGGACGGTCAAGCCGTGTTTAAACAAGCCGTGACGGTACTGACTGATGTAGCCCACGAAGTATGCGAAGCCGCTAATTTTGATTTAGCCACACTAGACTGGCTTATTCCTCATCAAGCCAATGTGCGTATTCTATCTTCAGTGGGTAAACGCTTAGGCATAGCAGACACAAATATTGTTGTAACAGTACCACAACACGCGAATACATCGGCAGCTTCAGTTCCTCTAGCTTTAGACACCGCTATTCGTGATGGCCGTATTCAATCAGGTGACAGTGTGATGTTGCAAGGTGTTGGGGGTGGATTTACTTGGGGTGCAGTTTTATTAACTATATAAAAATACACTTAATAATTTATTTTTTTATATTTTTATATTATTTTTTTATATTTTTATGTTGTTAATAATACATTTTTTACAGTTTTAATAATTTTTTTATTTTTTTATTTTTTTATTTTTTACTCATTGATTTTAATAAGGATTTATATGTCCCATAATACGCCCAGCCGCACACAACAAATTACTGATTTAGAACAAGATTGGGCAACTAATCCCCGTTGGAAAGGTATCAAGCGGGGTTACAGTGCAGAAGATGTAGTCCGTTTACGTGGAAGTTTGCCCGTAGAATACTCTTTGGCACGGCGTGGGGCAGAAAAACTATGGGACTTACTTCATACGCAAGCTTATGTTAATTGCTTAGGTGCATTAACAGGCGGACAAGCAATGCAACAAGTTAAAGCAGGTGTAAAAGCAATCTATTTATCAGGTTGGCAGGTAGCCGCCGACAATAATGGTTATGCTGCAATGTATCCAGACCAATCTTTATATCCCGCTGATTCAGTCCCTAAAGTGGTAGAACGTATTAATAACACTTTTACACGGGCTGATGAAATTCAATGGGCAAAAGGTATGGAATCTGGCACAGATGGCTATATAGATTATTTTGCCCCAATTGTAGCTGATGCTGAAGCAGGGTTTGGTGGCGTATTAAATGCGTTTGAATTAATGAAAGCTATGATTCGTGCAGGGGCTGGCGGTGTACATTTTGAAGATCAACTAGCCAGCGTAAAAAAATGTGGCCACATGGGCGGTAAAGTATTGGTCTCCACACAAGAAGCCATACAAAAACTAATTGCAGCACGTATGGCAGCTGATGTATACGGTGTGCCTACTTTAGTCATTGCACGGACTGATGCTGAAGCCGCTGATTTAATCACCAGTAACCATGATGAAAATGACAAACCTTTTTTAACAGGTGAGCGTACAGCAGAAGGCTTTTATAAAACCAATAATGGACTAAAACAAGCGATTAGCCGTGCGGTTGCTTATGCCGATTATGCCGATTTAGTGTGGTGTGAAACAGGTACACCTGATTTAGAATTTGCCCGTCAATTTGCCGAAGCCGTGCATACAGTTCACCCAGGAAAATTGCTTGCTTATAATTGCTCTCCTTCATTTAATTGGAAGAAGAATTTAAACAATGATACCATTGCAAAATTTCAACAAGAGCTTGGAAAAATGGGCTACAAATATCAATTTATTACTTTAGCAGGTGTACACAGTATGTGGTTCAATATGTTTGATTTAGCAAAAGACTATGTTGATCGGGGTATGACTGCTTATGTTGAGAAAGTACAAGAACCTGAATTTGCAGCCCGTGAACGCGGCTATACCTTTGTCAGCCACCAGCAAGAAGTAGGCACAGGTTATTTTGATGACGTTACTACAGTTATTCAAGGTGGAAAATCAAATGTAACTGCATTAACTGGTTCTACTGAAGAAGCACAATTCCATTAATTATTAGTTATACGTTAGTTATACAATAGATTTCTTTGAAAAAATAAGTCTATCGCACTGCCGCCGTATTGACTTATTTATTTCTTATTTATTTCTTATTTTTATGAACTATTCAATGCCTTGGTTATTTTTTAGCTTAATTATTGCAACCAGTTATTGCCTAGGATCATTATCCTTTGCAGTCATTATCAGCCAGTTAATGAAGCTACCCAACCCGCATACTTATGGGTCTGGTAATCCTGGGGCAACCAACGTATTGCGTTCGGGTAACAAAATAGCCGCTATTTTAACCTTAGTGTTAGATGCAGCCAAAGGCTGGATAGCCGTTTCAGCGGTGCAGTATGTAGCCGCTTATTCGTTATTAGGCTTAAGTCTAAACCAGCATCAGTGGTTAATAGCATTGACCAGTCTCGCTGTTTTTTTAGGCCATTTATTTCCTATTTTTTACAAATTTAAGGGCGGTAAAGGCGTAGCCACAGCGGCAGGTATATTAATTGCTATTCAGCCCTTATTAGGTGGTTTAACGGTTTTAACTTGGTTAAGTGTAGCCCTTATTTTTCGCTACTCGTCGTTATCCGCTTTAATATCCGCAGTGTTTGCAGCGATTTATAGTTTTATTGGGTTAGACTTATCACCAATTAGCTTAGCTATTTTGACAGTGACTGTTTTACTAATATGGCGACATACTACTAATATTCAAAACCTTTTAGCGGGTCAAGAAAAAAAGATAGGTAAGATAGGTAATAAATAAGTACTATAAGTAATAACAAGGTAAAAAGTAACAAAAAATAACGCTACTTTTTATTTTACGACTACTTCACTGAACCAGTCGCTGCTTTTAAAGTGTTAGACAATAATAAAGCAATCGTCATAGGTCCAACACCGCCGGGTACTGGCGTAATCGCACTGGCAATACCCATACAGCTGGCAGTATCAACATCACCACATAAACGCCCGTTGTCTTGACGATTAATACCCACATCAATAACCACTGCCCCTGTTTTTAATTGATGCCCCGTAATAAAATTAGGCTTGCCTACGGCAACTACTATAATATCAGCCATACGTAAATGTGCGGTTAAATCCCGTGTCTTTGAATTACAAATCGTAACTGTCGCACCCGCTGCTTGTAATAATAAAGCTTGTGGCTTACCCACAATGTTACTCGCACCGACCACCACTGCGTGAGCACCGTGTAACTGAACTTGTGTAGCCTCTAATAAAGTCATAACACCTGATGGCGTACAAGGGACTAAACGCGGCGAACCCGTCATTAACGCCCCAGCATTGGCTATGTGAAAGCCGTCTACGTCTTTATTTGGATTAATAGCAGCAATAACTGCCTGTGAATTAATATGCCTTGGTAAAGGCATTTGCACCAAAATACCGTGTATGGCAACATTGTGATTCAAAGCAGCAATTTCTATTAATAAATCGTTTTGCGTCACCTGTGTACTCAAACGAATTAAGTGAGAATAAAAACCAACTTCCTCACACGCCTTAATTTTATGGCTTACGTATACTGATGAAGCAGGGTCATCACCGACTAAAATAACGGCTAAACCTGGTTTAAATGTTAGTTGTGCTGTATCTAACTTAATGGTCGCTCGTAAGTTTGTTGCAATCGCTTTGCCATCAATTAAATGTGTTTTTAAGGGCATTGTTTGTATATCTGTTTTTATATTGTTTATAGTTATTGTATTTTCTGTAGATAAATTCATATTAATTCCATTTTTATTAGTTTTTATTTTTTATTTTTTAGTAAATAGTATTAGGGACATAAATCATAGCGTAAGCACTATGATTATGAATAGATTCAAAATTTTCAGCTTCAATACGTACACGACTTAAACGCCCATCACGTTGAGCAGCCAAAGCAATTTCACGCACTAAATCCTCGACAAAGCGTGGGTTGTCATAAGCATACTCTGTGACATACTTTTCATCAGCCCGTTTTAAAAGTGGGTACAAAGCACACGAAGCAGACTCTTCAGCCCAACGAATCATATCTTCAATACCCAATTGATGGGTATCGTGTGTTGTCCCTCTGATATGGATATGTGAACGTTGGTTGTGTGCACCATAATCAGCAATTTTTTTACTACAGGGACATAAACTCATTACTGGTACGCGTACTTCTAAATCTAAGTCAATGGCTTGCTTATGTGCATGGCCGTGTAAAGTGACCCAATAATCCATTAAAGCCACAGTTTTAGTAATGGGGGCTGCTTTAGGTAGAAACACATCAAACTTAACAGTAAAAAAAGCCTCTTTCGCCTCTAAACGAATCAGTAAATTGGATAAAAATGCTTTGGCAGTCAAACAACTCCACACTGTACCTGCGGCTGTCATATCATTTAAAGCCTCTATAAATCGGCTCATGTGCGTACCTTTTTGAGTAGATGGCAACGAAACTGTCATTTCAAATTCAGCAACTGTATGCACAATGCCATGGGCAGCTTGCCACATTAAAGGCCATTTGAGGCGACGAATACCCACCCGTGCAATCGGTAATTGACGGGTGTCTATTGCACCTTGTACATCTTCTAGGTGTTTACTATGTAAAATAGGCGTAGTTGTATTATTAAGCATTAAGTTTTGAATATTATGGGTTGGTGTCATAGTTGTTTTGTAGTAATGTTTTAGTATTTTTGCTTTTGTATACTGTTTAACCGATTAATTACACACAAAGATTAAAAAATAACGCATAAAGATAAAGTATAAAGATAAAGCATAATAGATTGTAGAATATTGAGGCTGAATTGTCTTATCCTTGTTTTTAAAAAATAATAATAAATAATAAATAATAAATAATAAATAATAAATCAAAAACAATAAACTGACTCAATGCCTTGCTGGTTAGCCGAACTCACTTCCACTAATAACAATCCTTTACTGTGTGCTGTCGCTGAATTAGAGTGGTTGCGAGCTATGGCCGCCTTATTATCAGGCGGTTTATTAGGCTTAGCGGGTTGCTTAACACAGTGGGTGTTTCGTAACCCATTAGCCGAACCCTATGTATTAGGCGTAAGCAGTGGGGCATCATTGGCAGGAGCTTTAACTTTATTAGCAGGCTGGCCATTATGGGCAGTCAGTGCTGCTAGTTTAGCAGGCGCTTTAGTTTTATTAGCACTGGTTTTATCTGTAGCCCGCCGTTTAGACGCTATGCAAACCATTTTATGGGGCATTATGCTATCAACCGTTTGTAGTGCGGGTGTTGTCATTTTAATGTCTTTAACACCCGACTCCAACTTACGCGGCTTAGTATTTTGGTTAATGGGTGATTTAGGGGGCGTAGTCAATACGCTTGATTTACTAATTCCCAGTATATCTTTACTCATTTGCTTAGCTTATGTCGTATCACAAGGTATTTATTTATCTCGTTTGCAATTAGGCGATTTATTGGCTCAAGCAGCGGGTGTTCAGGTTAAACAACAAAGATACCGTGCTTGCTTAATCGCTGGTATTGCCGTGGCTGCCTCATTTAGTATTGCAGGCGGTGTTGGATTTGTAGGTTTAATCGCCCCTTTATTAATGCACCGTGTGGCTAATCGCTATCACTTAGCCTTACGACATATACTATGGCTATCTAGCTTAACGGGTTCAGTATTAGTGCTTGTGGCCGACCAAATTGCTTTACATCTATTTGCCCCACAAGTAATCCCTGTTGGGGCAGTTTTAGGGTTATTGGGGGCGGGTACTCTATTAACTTTAATTGTACGTAAAAGCCATGAATTTAATTAGTTTAATGAGTTTAATGAGTTTAATTAATTTACCTAAAATTATTAAAGCAAAAATTAGTGCTGAAACTGCAAATACGCCAGAAAATTTAACGCCTATTTTTGTAGACTCCACATTATTTTCTATCAGTAATCTATCTATTAACACCCTTAGTAATCATCAGCGTAATTTAGCAGCACACCTATCTTTTGAGGTTCAATCTGGTGAACGCTGGGTTATTTTAGGGGCAAATGGCTGTGGTAAAAGCAGTGTTTTGCATGCTTGTGCAGGCTTGCCTTTAGCAGGGCGACAGGCGGATTATGATTTTATTCATTTGATAAACCACACATATACGCCAAATACTGCCAATATAAAAGACCTTGCTAAGTTACGTAGTTATTGCCCACAGCGATTAGATTGGAGTGGACATTTGACTATTTTGCAATTAATAAGCTTACTAAATATCAATACATCAACAGGTAGCAACTATTTTTTAAATAATTTACCTAGATTTTGGTTATCTCAACCTATATCGCAACGCAGTGGTGGTGAACAACAGCGTATTGCCTTGTCATTAACTTTAGCACAACAGGCTCATTTAGTATTTTTAGATGAACCACTCAACCATTTAGATGAAGTACAGCAGCTACAACATTTAGAAATACTTAAACAAAGTGGTAAAACATTTGTAATGGTAAGCCACCATATTAAATTAAGTTTAAATTTTTCAACCCATGTGCTAATGCCTAGCAGTATTGACCTAATGGGTAATCAGCAGTGGATAGCAGGCACTTGCCGTGATATAGTTAATGTTAATAATTTAGCTGCGGCTTACAATATTGATACGGTGCTTGCAACACAACTACTAAAAGGCACTGAATACAATAATTAAAGCAACTGTGCAATAGTTCAATCGCTTGTGATTTTAAGTTTAGTTTAGCTCACTTTTTATTTATTTTTTATTTGTTTTTTATTTGTGTTTTTTATTTGTTTTGCCTGTTTTATAATTTTCTATACTGTTCTTAACTTGAACCAAGCTACAACAGGAAAAACTAAAACAGTCCAAATACAAACGATGACAACCCAAAACTGCCAACCTTGATTGAATCTAACACCATTCCAAGACTCTATAATAAATCCAAATAATACAATTAACAGATACAGAAAAAAACTTTCTAATATGCTTAACCAAAGTGGTTTAACGTGATTACTTACTTTATTATTACTTGCTTTATTATCGTTTACTTTATTTTTAGTAATATTTTTTTTACGATAAAAACCGTATATTCCTAATATTTTAGGATTAGACCAAGGAATACTAGCAAACAACCAAGCTAATACGCAAAAAAGTATACTCATCATAAACAATATACTTTTAAATGGGTAATGCAGACTGTACGGCATCTATCGCTATACGCATTAGTTTACTGGGTAAGAGTCCTAGTAAAACAATTGTTGCCACATTAACTAATAATATATTTGAAACTGATATACGGTCGCTTGAGTTTAAATCTACCTTATTTAGCTCAATTAAAGTAACAGCATTGATGACTTCACTGTCAAAAAATACCGTCTTTAAAACTCGTAAATAATAAAAAACACCAATTAAAGATAGTAATACTACGGTGACAGCAATAGCGACGTGACCAGCGGCTAACAACGCATCTAAAACAGCTAGTTTTGCCCAAAAACCAACTAATGGAGGAATACCTGCCAAAGAAGACATCACAATTAACACGATTAAAGCCATTAAAGGGCTACGTTTCGCCAATCCTTTTAAGTCAGCAATTGAATCACATTCAAAGTCTTTTTTTGCTAAAAATAAAATAATACCAAAACTCACTGATGTAGTTAATACATACGTAAGCATATAAAAAACTGCTGCCCCATAAGCCGTCGAAGCATTAGCCAAATCAGCATTACCAACAGGCGTTACGCCGACAACGCCTACAGACAACGCTAATCCTACAAAACCAATGTGGGCAATGGTTGAGTATGCCAACATTCGTTTGAAACTGGTTTGCATTACGGCAACTATATTGCCAAATGCGATAGATGCAACGCCTAAAAATAAAAACATAGGCTGCCAGTCCGATGATAAAGGCAACATACCTTGTACCATTAAACGCAAAGCAAGGCCTAGAACTGCCAACTTTGGTGCACTGGCAATTAATAAAGTGACCACAGTCGGTGAACCCTCATATACGTCTGGAACCCACATGTGAAAAGGGACTGCTCCGAATTTAAAAGCCAATCCCGCTACAATAAATACACTAGCTAAAACCGCAGTCGGACGGTTTAACTGTTCACTGCCTGATGTTAAAACTTTAAAAATAGTTCCTAAATCTAGTGCACCCGTTGCCCCATATAACATTGACATACCATATAACAAAAATCCAGAAGCCATCGCACCCAACACAAAATACTTAATAGCGGCTTCTGTGCTGATAGTATGGTCTCTACGTAAGGCAACTAAAGCATACAAACTTAACGACATTAGTTCTAAACCTAAATAAGTCATTAATAAATGGCTACCTGACACCATTAACATTTGCCCCATTAAAGCAGTTATCGCTAAAGTATAAAACTCTGTGTGATGTATCTGACGGTCAATAGCGTATTGTTTACCATAATGTAGTGCAAGCATCGTTGCTATAGTACAGCCTATTTTTAGTAGATTAGCCAACGCATCACTTACAAATAAACCATTCCAAGCATATAAAGTATTTTGAGCAGAAAAATACCCCGCATTAATCCCTAAAGCAACGAACAAAGCAGCTTGAGTTAATAGTTGAGTGCGGTTAGCATTATTTTTAAATGCACCCAGCAACAAGATGATACTAGCACTAAATAAAAGCCATAGTTCAGCAGTAACTGGAATAATATTTTGGATAAAAGACATAAATAAATTACTCTGATTTTAATATCAGTAATATATACCTATATATATAAGTTATTGATATAAGTTATTGATATATGTTATTGATATATGTTATTGATATATTATTGATTATAAAAATACAAAAAAGATGTAGCAGAAACACAATAAAAGATTTAAACAAATTAATTAAATCTACACAACTAACTACTTAATTTTAGTATGTGCAATGTGTTGTAGCAAATAAGCCGTTGATTGATTAATGGTGTCTGTAACAGGTTTAGGGTATATACCCATTAATAATATAGCAAAAGCCAGTGTTGCTAATAACCAAAACTCGCGGCGACTAAGGTCTTGTAACTGCCCTACAGAATCATTAGCAACTTCACCAAATATAACACGTTTATACATTGATAGGCTATACGAAGCACCTAAAATGAGTGCAGTTGCTGCTAAAAGTCCAGTCAAAAAATTATATTTAATAGCTCCTAAAATAACCATAAATTCGCCGATAAAACCACTAGTACCTGGTAAACCTGCATTAGCCATACTAAATAATAAAAAAAATACTGCAAATTTAGGCATCGTATTGACTACACCACCATAATCAGCGATATTTCTAGTATGCATACGGTCATACAGTACCCCTATAGATAAAAATAGTGCCGCAGAAATGAATCCGTGGGAAATCATTTGTAGGTATGCCCCCTGAAATGCTAAAGCTTGGTCTTGTGGACTCGCTTTAGCAACCATAAAAAAGCCTAAAGTTACAAAACCCATATGTGCAATTGACGAATAAGCAACCAGTTTTTTCATATCGGTTTGGACTAAAGCAATGAGTCCCACATATATAACGGCAATAAGTGATAAAAAAACCATCAGCCCCGCATACTCTTGACTAGCATCAGGTGTAATAGGCAAAGAAAAGCGTAAAAATCCGTAAGCTCCTAACTTCAACATAATAGCCGCTAATACCGCTGACCCGCCCGTGGGGGCTTCAACGTGCACATCAGGCAACCAAGTATGCACTGGAAACATAGGAACTTTTACAGCAAACGCCATTAAAAACGAAAAAAACAAATAGGTTTGCTCAAGCAAACTAAGTTTAGTCGTTGCCCAAACAAGTAAGTTAAAGCTACCCGTAACACGGTACAAATACACCAAAGAAACCAGCATTAATAGTGAGCCTAGCAAGGTATACAGAAAAAATTTAAATGAAGCATACATACGGTTAGTCCCGCCCCAAATACCGATGATTAAGTACATAGGGATTAGAGTAGCTTCAAAGAAAACATAAAAAAGCATAGCATCTACAGATGAAAAAACACCAATCATTAATCCTGACAATATTAAAAAAGCTGCAAAATATTGTGCAATATGGTGTTCAATCACTTCCCAAGCAGCAACCACTACCACCACAGTAATAAAGGCTGTTAATAATATCAACCAAAGCGAAAACCCATCTATTCCTAAATGATACTGAATGTTGAACCGCTCAATCCAAGTAAATTGCTCAACAAACTGTAACGATATCCGTTGTTTATTAAAACCAAAATAAAGCGGTAGAGTCACTAATAAAGAACTGCCTGCACCTAGCAAAGCTACCCAACGAACCGTACTCGCTTGCGCATTTGACAACACAGTTAAGATAGCTACTCCGAAAATAATAGGTAGAACAATAGCTAAACTTAACCAAGGTATATTACTCATAGTATACGTAGTAAGGGTATCAATAGGATTCATAATGACCTTAAACTCTAGCAACAAAATATAACATTAATACCAAACCAATAATCATACCAAAAGCATAATGATAGATATACCCTGTTTGAAATAAACGTATGACAGATGAGACCCAGGCAACTGTTTTCCAAGCACCATTGACGATTAAATTATCAATTAAACCTTGATCGCCCAGCTTCCAAAAAACCGTTCCCAATAAACGTAAGCCCTTAACAATAACCACCTGATTAAATTTGTCTAAATAATATTTATTGTCTAGTAATTGGTAAATAGGTTTGATAGCTGATTGTATTTTTGCAGGGATATCCGTCCAACGGATATACAAGCACCAGGCTAAACCAACGCCTGCTAACATCAATACAAACGGCAATGTGGTTAAGCCGTGTATCGCCATAGCAGCAGCACCGTGCCAGTTATTTTCTAAAGTATACATAGCTAAGTGTTTGTCACGTGCAATCGTAATAACATTGTCAAAGTAATTACCAAATAATAGTGACTCAACTGTAAAAAAACCAATGACTACGGATGGAACTGCCAACAATATTAATGGCAAAGTGATGACCCATGGACTCTCGTGGGGTTTTCCAATGTAATGAGCATCAGGATTTTTATCGTAACGTTCTTTACCATGAAACACTAAAAAATACAGTCTAAAGCTATAAAATGCCGTAATAAATACCCCTGCTAGTACCGATAAATTAGCAAAAGCAGTAACCCAACCATATTGGGTTAAATGCACCGCTTCAATAATACTGTCTTTTGAATAAAAACCAGATAGAAATGGTGTACCAATAAGTGCAAGTGAACCCAATAACGAGGTTACCCAAGTTATCGGCATATATTTTTTTAAGCCGCCCATATATCGAATATCTTGGCAATGATGCATACCCATAATGACTGAACCTGCCCCTAAAAACAATAGTGCTTTAAAAAAAGCGTGCGTCATCACGTGAAAAACAGCGACTGAATAAGCAGACGAACCCAAAGCTACAGTCATATAACCCAGTTGGGATAAAGTAGAATAAGCAATCACACGTTTAATGTCAGTTTGAATAATTCCCATAAAACCCATAAATAAGGCGGTAATGCTACCAATCACCATAATAAACATCAAGGCAGTATCAGATAACTCAAATAAAGGGGACATACGAGACACCATAAAAATACCTGCGGTTACCATAGTGGCTGCGTGAATCAAGGCAGAAATGGGCGTTGGTCCTTCCATAGAATCAGGTAACCAGACGTGCAAAGGAAACTGTGCTGATTTACCCATTGCACCAATAAACAAGGTGATGCAAATCACTGTTATCAAAGACCAATCTGTTCCAGCCAGAGTAAGAGCATTAATAGTGTCTATTTTAGTGAAAATCTCACTGTAGCTCATCGTTCCCGTATGGGCTACCAATAAACCAATCCCTAAAATAAAACCAAAATCACCCACACGATTCACCAAAAAAGCTTTCATATTAGCAAATATGGCTGATTCACGTTTGTAATAAAAACCAATTAATAAGTAAGAAACTAAACCAACCGCTTCCCAACCAAAAAACAGTTGTAGTAAATTATTAGACATAACCAGCATCATCATTGAAAATGTAAATAAAGAAATATAGCTAAAAAACCGCTCATAGCCTTCTTCTTCACGCATATAACCAATGGTATAAATATGTACCATTAATGATACCCAAGTAATAATACACATCATTAAAGTGGTTAAAGAGTCTACTAAAAACCCAATCTCTAACTTCAAACTATTCACTACTGCCCAAGTGTATAAAGACTCGTTAAATACAGGCTTAACATTTAATAAAGTATCAAAAAAGGCGACTGTACTGGCTAAAGCGGACACGAATACGCAACTGACTGTTAATAAGTGTGCCGAAGAACGGCTAATAAAACGCCATTGTTGACTGGCAAATTGAGTACCAAACAAGCCAACTAATACACTGCCTAATAAAGGTAAAAAACAGGCAATTAAGTATATAGTTTTAATATCAAAGCGACTAATAAAACCATTAATCAAGTGACTAATAATAGAGGTGTAATTCATATACTACTGACCTTTAACCTTGTAAACGATCTAATTCATCAACATTAATTGTTTCTAAATTACGGAATAAAATCACCAGAATGGCTAAACCTATTGCTGCTTCAGCAGCAGCTACTGTTAAGATAAAAAATACAAATATTTGCCCCGCTGCATCAGCGTGATAATAAGAAAATGCTACAAAATTGATATTAACCGCCAATAACATTAATTCAATCGCCATCAATAGCACAATAATATTACGGCGATTCACGAAAATACCCACAATAGAAACTGCAAACAAAATAGCCCCCAAAACTAAAAAATGGGCTAAAGTCAAGGTACTTAACAAGCTAATAGCGTTCATACTTTCACCTGTTTAAGCGATTGTGTATCAGTAGCATTAATTGGATAAACACGTTTAGTGGTGTTAGAGTCATCTAATACTGCTTGAAGTTTAATAAGCCGTACCCTGTCTTTTGCCTGTGTACGAATGGCTGTGTGTGGGTCATTGTATTTAACGTCTTTTCGCCGCCGCAATGTTAAAGAAACAGCGGCAACAACTGCGACCAGTAAAATAACAGATGCAACCTCAACTGCAAAAGCGTATCGTGTAAACATTTCTAAGCCTAATGATTGAGTCTGACCGATGCTAGAGGTCTTAGCTGATAATGAGCTATCGTTTAACGGAATATAAAATCCTTTATATACAATGGCAGAGATTTCAAACACCAAAATGCTGGCAATAGCAGAACCCATTAAAAAATAACGCTTTAATCCCTCTCTAACAAGTTCAGACCCAAGGTCTAGCATCATTACGACAAATAAAAACAATACCATCACTGCCCCGACATACACTAATATTAAGGCAATAGATAAAAATTCAGCTTTTAATAACATCCAAATAAAGGCTGCCTGAAAAAAGCAAAGCACCAAGGCCAGTGCAGCGTGAACTGAACTCTGTGCAGTAATCACGCGGATACTTGCCCCAATTAATATAAGTGAAAACACCCAAAAAAATACTGCTGTCATTTCCATTGAACACCTTAATATACTTAACTATGTAGTTAAAATTACTTAAAACAGTTTATATATTTATATTTTGTTATATTATTTTACAATTTTATTATTTTTATATTTTTAATAACTATTTATATAGTTTATGCTATCTAAATTTAGCATCTGCTGCACGGTTGTTCGCAATTTCACGCTCATATTTATCACCAATAGCCAATAACATTTCTTTAGTAAAATAAAGATCACCCCGCTTTTCACCGTGATATTCATGAATATGCGTTTCAACGATACTGTCTACAGGGCAACTTTCTTCACAAAACCCACAAAAAATACATTTTGTTAAGTCAATGTCATACCGCGTAGTTCTACGCGTACCATCGCTACGAATATCTGATTCAATACTAATAGCCATAGCAGGACAGACCGCCTCACACAGTTTACAAGCAATACAACGCTCTTCACCATTTTCATAACGACGCAAAGCATGTAAACCACGAAACCGTGGTGACATAGGTGTCTTTTCTTCAGGATACTGAACTGTTATTTTACGGGCAAACATATATTTACCTGTTAATGCCATACCTTTAAGCAGCTCTTTTAACATTAAGCTACTCACAAATTCTTTAACTGCTTGCATATTAATGTGCCTTATTTCCAAATATTAAATGGTGTTTGTAACCAAGCGGCCACTACAAATAACCAAAGCATAGTTAACGGTATGAATACCTTCCACCCTAAACGCATAATTTGGTCATAACGGTATCGCGGAAAACTAGCACGAAACCAAATAAATAAAGACGCAATAAAAAAAGTTTTAGCGAACAATGATAACCAGCCCGAAAATAGTGATAGCGTAGCAGGCACACTTATACCAAAACTTGATAAAGAAATGATGGGTTCCCAACCGCCTAAAAACATAATACTGGCTAAAACGGAGATTAAAATCATATTGGCATATTCGGCTAGAAAAAACACAGCAAACGTCATACCTGAATACTCCACCATATGCCCAGCAACAATTTCAGATTCTCCTTCAACTACATCAAAAGGGTGACGGTTAGTTTCAGCAACGCCAGAGATAATATAAATCACAAATAAAGGCAACAAAGGCAACCAATTCCAAGATAAAAAATTAAACCCATAACTAGCAAAATAGCCTTTTGCTTGAACCGCAACAATATCAGATAAATTTAAGCTGCCCGATACCAATAATACGGTTACTAATACAAATCCCATCGCTAACTCATAGCTAATCATTTGTGCGGAGGCACGCATTGCACCTAAAAATGCGTATTTAGAATTTGAAGACCAGCCAGCTAATATCACACCGTATACACCTAAAGAAGTAATCGCCATAATATATAACAAGCCTGCATTAATATCGGCTAACACAGCACCGGGGCTAAATGGAATCACAGCCCAAGCTGCCATAGCGGGCATAATAGTTAAAACGGGGGCTAAAATAAAAATAACACTATTGGCTTTGGCAGGCATAATAATTTCTTTAGTCATTAACTTTAAGCCATCTGCAATCGGCTGAAGCAATCCTAAAGGTCCAACGCGGTTTGGACCAATACGTAACTGCATTGCCCCAATCATTTTCCGCTCCCATAAAGTAAGGTAAGCCACACACAGTAATAATGGCACAACAATACATACTATTCTAAGTAATGCCCATACTATAGGCCATAAAGTACCAAAAAAAGCTTTAGCAATATCAATTATTGAGGTTAAATCAATCATTTAGCCTCCACTACTAATAGTAGTTGGTTACCCAAGACTGCGGTTTCAAGCCGTGCCGCAGAAATAGCAATACAATCAACAGGCACAGACTCGTCACTTTCAATCACCAATTGTACTGAACCTGCCAACGAGGTAACCGTTACACACTGATTATTCTCCAAGCTTAAATACGTTAGTGTTGCACTGTTTAATTTTGCTGTAGGCAAAGCACTTTGAACGGTGCATTGCAAACTAGCTGCACGACGAACAATAGCATCACTTGAATAAGCAGGAATATTAGTCACACGTTCTAAATTATTTTTAGCGGCTACCGATAGTGATGCTGATATTGATGTAGAAATAGTATTTAAATTAATATTTTTTGTATCTATATTATTATTAAGTCGTTTACTCACATCACCTATAGCAGTTAATACTTGCTCTTTCGCTTGATCTAAAGTCTCATAACTAAACCCCACACAACCCAATGACTCGCCCAATACTTTGAGTACTTTCCAACCTGGCTTAGAAGCAGAAACAGGCTTAGCACTGGGATGCATAAACTGCACACGGCCTTCAATATTAATCAATGTACCACCTGATTCAGTCATTGGTGTAATCGGTAACATGACAGTGGCATACGACTCAACGGCACTGCGGTAGGCCGTAAAAGCAACTACATTCTCCGCGAATAAGGGTAACTGACCGCAATCTAACAAAGGTTCTACATTGTATAAAATATTAACGGCTAACTGTTTTATTGTTGTTGATTTGTCTGTGACCAAATTAGCTTGAACATTTAAGCCTAAAGCATATGCACCAACAGCATTGGCTTCTTGTACTAAAGTACCTAAAGTCGCCCCTGTTTGAGTGGCAATAAAGTGTGCCAACAATGTAATACGAGTCGCATCAATATGGTCTAAAGCAAGCTGCCCTATCCACACAGCTTTTTTCTCACCACTACACAGACTAGCGGCAATGGCTTTTGCGGCATCATTGGGCACTACAACCAAAGGTGCAGTACTATTTTTATTGATAGCAACAGCAGCAGCAATTTGTGCCAATGCATCTAACATCGCACTAGGCTTAGTAATGATTTTAGCTTTCACAGGCATTAATAAATCATCATCGCTGGCATGAACCAAGGTTATTTGAGCACCACGTTGAGTAGCGGCACGTAAACGAGCAGCCAGTAATGGTTGGTCTTTACGTAAAAAACTACCAATGACTAAAGCACGGTCTAGCTTATTGATATCGGCAATCGGTAGCCCTAACCAAGGCAGACCTAGCCTTGCTGCATCTAAATTAATATCTGTAGCGCGTAGATTAAAGCTGATATTTTTAGATTTTAATCCCGCTAGCAGGTTTTGTACACCGTGTAGCTCTTCTAGGCTACTCATAGCATGCACTACGGCGGCAGAATGTATACCTACTGCTTTTAAAGCAAGACTGGCTTCCAGTAACGCTTCTTCCCACGAAACAGTCGCCCAAGTACCATTACGCTTTACCATAGGTTGAGTCAAGCGATCATCACTGTTTAATCCTTCATAGGCAAAGCGGTCACGGTCAGAAATCCAGCACTCATTAATTGCGTCATTTTCTAGTGGTAAAACACGCATTACTTTACCTGCTTTAACTTGTATGGTTAAGTTAGAACCCAGGCTATCATGTACGCTAATACCTTTACGACGAGACAATTCCCAAGTACGTGCTTGATAACGAAATGGCTTACTAGTTAAAGCACCCACAGGACACAAATCAATCATGTTTCCAGACAACTCGCTTTCAATCCCCTTGCCTAAAAATGTAGTGATTTCAGCGTGTTCACCACGATTAAGCATACCCAACTCCATAACACCCGCCACCTCTTGACCAAAACGAACGCAACGCGTACAGTGAATGCAACGCGACATTTCTTCCATACTGATTAAAGCACCTGCATCTTTGGTATCAACAATACGCTTGTCTTCAGTGTAACGTGATTCGGTTTTACCGTAGCCCACGGCTAAATCTTGTAGTTGGCACTCACCGCCTTGATCACAAATAGGGCAATCTAGGGGATGATTAATCAGCATAAACTCCATCACACCTTCTTGCGCTGCTTTGGCTTTGGGTGATGCAGTATAAACAATCATACCTTGTGATACTGGCGTTGCACAAGCAGGTAAAGCTTTGGGAGCTTTCTCAATTTCAACTAAGCACATACGGCAATTAGCCGCAATAGACAGTTTTTTATGATAGCAAAAATGGGGTACATACTTTGCTAATTGCTCTACTGCGTGCATAACCATACTGCCTTCTGGCATTTGAACGGTATGGCCATCAATTGTTAATTCAACCATAATTTTTATCACTTATCGCATTTAATATTGATGACTGGTTAGATTGCTTACTCATACTTTGATACTACACAAGCTTTGTGCTCAATGTGGTGTAAAAATTCATGCTTAAAATGCTTAATCATCGCCCGAACTGGCATTGCTGCAGCATCGCCTAAAGCACAAATAGTACGGCCTTGAATATTATCTGAAACGCTGTTTAATAGCTCAATATCTTCAAGCTTACCTTGTCCGTTCTCAATGCGATTAACGATTCTCCATAACCAACCCGTACCTTCACGACAAGGCGTACATTGCCCACAGGACTCGTGCATATAAAAATAACTTAAACGCAACAATGATTTGACCATACAGCGGCTATCGTCCATAACAATCACTGCACCAGACCCTAACATTGACCCCGCCTTAGCAATACTGTCATAGTCCATATTGGTTTGCATCATTACCTCAGCAGGCAATACAGGCATAGACGAACCCCCAGGAATAACCGCCTTTAAAGTATGCCCTTTACGCACGCCTCCAGCCAATTCTAAAAGAGTAGCAAAAGGCGTACCCAGTGGAATTTCATAATTACCAGGGCGTTGTACATCACCAGAGATAGAGAATACTTTAGTACCACCATTATTTGGCAAACCACACGCTAAATAGTCTGCACCAGAATGATTAATAATCCACGGCACAGCCGCAAAGGTTTCAGTGTTATTAATGGTAGTAGGTTTGCCGTATAAACCAAAACTCGCGGGGAACGGCGGTTTAAATCTAGGCTGTCCTTTTTTGCCTTCTAAAGATTCAAGCAAGGCAGTCTCTTCGCCGCAAATATAAGCCCCGTAGCCATGAACGGCGTGAAGTTGAAAACTAAAATCACTGCCTTGAATATTATCACCTAAAAAACCTGCATCGCGGGCTTGTTGTAAAGCCAACTCAAAGCGTTGATATACATTAAATATTTCGCCGTGAATATAGTTATAACCCACAGTAATACCCATTGCGAAAGCAGCAATCAGCATACCTTCAATGACGATGTGCGGGTTGTACTGCAAAATATCGCGGTCTTTACAAGTACCAGGTTCTCCCTCATCAGAGTTGCAAATTAAATATTTTTGACCAGGAAATTGACGTGGCATAAAACTCCACTTTAATCCCGTTGGAAATCCTGCCCCACCACGGCCGCGCAAACCTGATGCTTTAATCTCGGCAATGACTTGTTCTTGCGTCATAGGTGTAGACAATATTTTTTTTAAAGCACTGTAGCCACCGCGACTGATATAATCATCTACCCCCCAATTTTTACCATCTAAATTGGCTAAAATTTGCGGCTTAATATGTCGGTTATGAAAAGTAGTGTCTTGCCCTGCCGTGGCAAACTGTGCTAAAAAATCTTGTGTCGTAGACAGTATTGTCATCATATCCTCGCTATTTAGTTGACCGTGTTCTAAGTCCGTCTAATAGATTATCTAACTTAACCGAATCCATATAACTACACATAGTTTGGTCATTAACCAGCATCACAGGGGCATCGGCACAAGCACCCAAGCACTCACTAGGTTGTACAGTAAAAATACCATCAGGCGTTGTTTCATAAGGCTTTATAGATAATTTATCACACACGTAATTTAAAGCAGCTTGTCCCCCGCCCTGCTGCCCTAATTGACACGGTAGGTTAGTACAAATATTGAGCTTAAATTGACCAACAGGCACATTGTTGTACATATTATAAAATGTTGCAACTTCTTGAACGGCAATCGCTGGCATACACAAGTAGTGCGCTACTGATTGAATTAAATCAGGTGAAAGCCACCCATATTTACACTGAACCAGTGCCAAACAAGCCATAACTGCCGACTGCCTTTGATTAACAGGGTATTTAGCAATTTCTATCTCAAATGCTTGGGATATTTCAGAAGTGATCTGCATAGTGTATGTATTTATATTTATATTTGTATTTATGTTTGTATTTATGTTTGTATTTATATATTTATATATTTATATATTTATATATTTATATATTTATATTTGTGTTTATATTTGTATTTATCTATCAATTTCACCAAAGACAATGTCTTGTGTACCAATAATTGTTACTGCATCAGCAATCATATGCCCACGCGACATTTCATCTAAAGCTTGTAAATGGGCAAAACCAGGTGCCCGAATTTTAATACGATAAGGCTTGTTAGCCCCATCACTAATCATATAAATTCCAAACTCACCCTTAGGATGTTCTACCGCACAATAAGCTTCACCCTCGGGTACACGCATACCTTCAGTAAATAATTTAAAGTGATGTATCAACGACTCCATATTATTTTTCATATCTTCACGTACAGGCGGGGCAACCGTCTTATCTGCTGTCATCACAATCCCTTTATTGACACGCAACCAATCAATACACTGTTTAATAATGCGGTTAGATTGACGCATTTCTTCAATACGTACTAAATAACGGTCATAGCAATCACCTTCAATACCAACAGGGATATCAAAATCCATTTTTGCATACACTTCATAGGGCTGGTGTTTGCGTAAATCCCACGCTACACCACTACCGCGTAACATAGGTCCTGTTAAACCGAGTTCCTTGGCACGGTCAGGTGTAACTACGCCAATACCTACTAAACGTTGCTTCCAAATACGGTTATCTGTTAGTAAAGTTTCATACTCATCAATATAACCAGGGAATCGTTTGGTAAAAGATTCTAAAAAATCTAGTAAATTACCAGAACGCTCGTCATTCAGCCGCTGAACATCTTTATCGCTACGCACGGTACTTTTTCTATACTGTGGCATCGTATCGGGCAAATCGCGATAAACACCACCGGGACGATAGTAAGCTGCGTGAAGACGCGCACCTGAAACAGCCTCATAACAATCCATTAAATCTTCACGCTCACGAAAAGCATATAAAAAAACAGTCATTGCCCCAACGTCTAAGGCATGCGCACCTAACCATAACAAATGGTTGAGTATCCGTGTAATCTCATCAAACAGCACACGAATATACTGTGCACGCTCTGGCACAGTAATATTTAATAGTTTTTCAGTTGCTAGACAATAAGCGTGCTCATTACACATCATAGACACATAGTCTAGCCTGTCCATATAAGGTAAAGCTTGTAAAAATGTTTTACTTTCTGCCAACTTTTCTGTACCACGGTGTAGCAAACCAATATGTGGATCAGCCCGTTGAATAACTTCACCATCTAACTCTAAAATTAATCGGAGTACGCCGTGTGCTGCAGGGTGCTGAGGACCAAAATTTAAAGTGTAGTTTTTAATGTCTGCCATAGTATATTTAGTATAAGTTAACGTCCAGCATAACCTGACTCACGAATAACACGGGGAATATTTTCACGCGGCTCAATGGTGATGGGTTGATATATCACACGCCGACTTACTTCATCGTAGCGCATCTCTACGTGACCAGAAACAGGAAAATCTTTACGCAGCGGATGACCAATAAAACCATAGTCTGTTAGTATTCGGCGTAAATCAGAATGACCATCAAATACAATCCCCAGTAAATCAAAAGCTTCTCGCTCATACCAACCTACTGCGGGCCAAGTAAATATTAGAGTTGGTAAAATAGGAAAATAATCATCTTCTAAATAACAACGCACCCGCAAACGGCTATTATTGGTCACACTAAGCAAATGTATGACTACTGCATAGCGTTTACCAGTATGGGGTGATTCAGTATCCTCACGATAGGTAGAATAATCAACCCCACACAAATCAATTAAAGTATCAAAGCCGTAGTGGTCACGTAAAATAATACAGCTTTGGATATAGTCAACAGGATTAACAGTAAGTGTTATTTCGTTTAATTTATTAATACAAGCATCAGCAGAAAAGTTAATTAGTAAACCTTCCAATAAGGCTTCTGAAGACATATACGTAGTATTTAAATTCATATTTTAGGCTTCAATATATTTTAACTACAGACTGTTAGCTACGAGCAATAGTGTGTTCACGTTTAATTTTATTTTGCAATTGAATGATGCCATAGAGTAAGGCTTCAGCAGTAGGTGGGCAACCAGGCACATAGATATCTACGGGGACTATACGGTCACAACCTCTAACTACACTATAGCTATAGTGATAGTATCCACCGCCGTTAGCACACGAACCCATACTAATTACCCAACGAGGCTCTGGCATTTGGTCATACACTTTCCGTAAAGCAGGTGCCATTTTATTACACAGAGTACCTGCAACAATCATAACATCTGACTGCCTAGGGCTGGGACGAAATACAACTCCAAAGCGATCTAGGTCATAGCGAGAAGCACCCGCGTGCATCATTTCAACTGCACAACAAGCAAGACCAAAAGTCATAGGCCACATAGAACCTGTACGCGTCCAGTTGACCAATTTATCTACGCTGGTAGTAACAAATCCTTCTGATAAAATTCCGTCCATACTCATTACACTACTCCCAATCTAAAGCCCCTTTGAGCCAAGCGTATGCAAAACCAACCAGTAAAATCATCAAAAATATAGTTACAGACCAAAAACCAGCCATTCCTAGTTGAGCATAAGCAGCAGCCCACGGGAACAAAAAAGCAATTTCTAAGTCAAATATTATAAATATAATTGCTAACAGGTAGTAGCGAATATCAAACTTCATTCGGGCATCTTCAAACGCTTCAAAGCCACATTCATAGGGTGAGTTTTTAGCAATATTTGGTTTGTTTGGCCCTAGTAGATAACCGACTAGCATCGGACCCAAACCAACGGCAGTGCCAACTAGGATAAACAATAATACGGGTAAGTAGTCAGCTATGTTCATAATTACTATTCTATAGTGTTTAAATAAACTCTAAATAAGATTTTGCCTACTTGCTTATGAAAATCTAGCAATTGTTTAGGTATTTAGATGATTAGCATCTAACCAAAACTTAAAAATATTTAAAAAATATCTAAAAAATACTTAAAATAAGTTGAAACAGCTTAAATAGAAGCTTTTTGAATAAAATATACAATGGTGGTGCCGTCGGCGAGACTCGAACTCGCACAGCTTTCGCCACTACCCCCTCAAGATAGCGTGTCTACCAATTCCACCACGACGGCTAATCTAAAAATTATAGCCTATGACAACGCTTATTTCTTTTTATTCTTTATTTTTTATTTTTTATTTTTTATTTTTTATTTTTTATTTTTTTCATATTGCGTTTATAAGGCGTTTATATTTGTATTAAATTTATAATGTTTACGCTTATCATTTTTTGATTCTTTTGATTCTTTTGATTCTTTTGATTTTTTACATATTCCATATACTTTTTATGACTTCTACTTTAGAACAACTTAAACAATACACAATAGTGGTAGCCGATACGGGTGACTTTGAAAGCATACATAGCTTTAAACCACAAGACGCTACAACCAATCCAAGTCTCATTTTTAAGGCAGCTCAAAAACTTGAATATCGAGCTATTATTGATAAGGTCATACATCAACAACTTAACCAGCCGATAGACAAAATAATTGATGCTATATTAATCGCATTCGGCATAGAAATTTTAAATACTGTACCTGGTCGTGTTAGTACCGAGGTAGATGCCCGTTTAAGTTTTGATACTCAAAAGACTATCGCTAAAGCCCACGGTATTGTAGAAGCATATAGTCAAGCTGGCATTGATAAATCTCGCATATTAATTAAAATTGCCAGCACTTGGGAAGGTGTTGAAGCCGCCCGCCAGTTGCAATCTGAAGGCATTGCTTGCAATATGACCTTGTTATTTTGTCAAGAACAAGCTATTGCCTGTGCTGATGCTAAAGCACAGTTAATCTCACCTTTTGTCGGTAGGATTTTAGATTGGTATAAAAAGAACACGGGAGAAATTTATAGCGCAGATACAGATCCTGGCGTTTTATCTGTTCGCAATATCTACAAATACTATAAATCGTATGGTATACAGACCGAAATAATGGGGGCTAGCTTTCGCAATATGGAGGAAATTATTGCCTTAGCAGGGTGTGACTTATTAACTATCAGCCCTGATTTATTAAAAAGTTTAAGCGACAGTAACATTTGTATCACAGAAGATAACGCACCATTAATTGCAAAAACACAACGGCATATTGATAAAATAAGCTATCACCCGCCCTACAGTGAAGCTGAATTTCGTTGGGCTTTAAATGAAAATCCTATGGCGACCGAAAAATTAGCCGAAGGTATACGGTTATTTACAGCGGATACTGTAAAGTTAGAACAGTGGTTATTAAGTCTAATTAATGATAAAACCGCTAAAATATGAGTTATTTAACTATTTAACTATTCAACTAATTTATATAAATAGTGATATAAATAGTAATATAAATAATAGTTAGAATCAGGATTTTTTAAGATTAAAAGATAAACAAAATTTTAAAAAATTTATTTTAGTCATTTTTATTCACATAAAATAATAGAATAATAAAGTAATAAAGTAATAAAGTAATAAAATAATAAAATAGCAAGGAATACTTTTATGCTCAAAATACCTAAACATACAACAAATACTACTAGCACTGATGATTTACGTATTAACGAAGTACGTGAATTATCACCGCCAGCACATTTAATGCGCGAATTGCCTATTTCAAATAAAGCAGCCCAAACAACGATTCAATCCCGTCAAGCTATTCACGCAATTTTACAAGGTAGCGATGACCGTTTATTGGTTGTAGTAGGACCTTGCTCTATTCATGATACCAAAGCAGCTATGGAGTATTGTGAAAGACTTTTGCTTGAACGTCAGCGTTTATCACAAGATTTGGAAGTAGTCATGCGTGTTTATTTTGAGAAGCCAAGAACAACAGTAGGCTGGAAAGGCTTGATTAATGACCCCGACTTAAATAATACGTTTCAAATTAATAAAGGCTTAAAAATTGCCCGTGAACTATTATTAAATATTACAGAAACGGGAATGCCTACAGCCACTGAATATTTAGATGTTATCAGCCCACAATATATTGCTGATTTAGTCAGTTGGGGAGCAATCGGTGCGCGTACTACCGAAAGCCAAATTCACCGCGAATTAGCATCGGGTTTAAGCTGCCCTGTTGGCTTTAAAAATGGCACTGACGGCAATATAAAAATAGCCAGTGATGCCATCAAAGCAGCGATGCACCCACACCATTTTTTATCGGTAACTAAAGGTGGTTATTCTGCTATTTTTGAGACAACAGGCAACGAAGACTGCCACATCATTTTACGGGGTGGGAAAACTCCTAATTATGATTCAATACACGTACAAGCAGCCTGCGATGAATTAGCTAAAGCTGGTTTAGCACAACGTGTAATGATTGATTGTTCGCACGCAAACAGCAGTAAAAAACATGACAATCAAATAATAGTCACTGCCGATATTGCGCTACAACTCGCTAGTGGTGATGACCGTTTAATGGGAGTTATGCTTGAATCACACTTACAATCAGGGCGACAAGACTTAAAAGCAGGTCAAACACTGACTGATTTAACGTATGGACAATCAATTACTGACGCGTGTATTGATTGGCAAGATACAGTCAGTGTACTGAACACCTTGGCACAGGGCGTACGTGACCGCCGTATTAAACAGGTTGCTAATAGCATGGGTTAAAGACTCACTAAACTATCGCTTACCGTTTTATGCTTATACCATTGATACAACGCTGGCAAATCTACCTGTTATGGAACGGCGGCGGTAAGATGCTAATCTTGGGTCACTTACAGTACAAAAGCCGCCACCATTAATATTTTCTGCGGATACCCCTGCCCTAGCTAATATTTTTTTTGCTAGGTAATTTAAATTACATAAATGTTTATATGCTGACTGGGTCATAAATGCTAAGGCATATTCAGGACATTGACTTACAAATGCTTCTTTAACTTCATCGCCTACCTCAAATTGGGCTACGCCAATGCAAGGTGCAAGGTGTACATTGACTATTGCATCTGGTACTACTTGATGCAGTGCTGATAAAGTGCAATTAAGTATACCAGATTGCAAACCTCGCCAGCCTGCGTGGGCTACAGCGATAGCCCGCATACCTTCAAAGTTATGGGCAGAAAAAATAACAGGTAAACAGTCTGCAGTCATAACTGCCAAAGCAACATTTGCATCTTGGGTTATAGCAGCATCAGCAGTAGGTACTGGCGATTGAATGGATTGCACACTAGGTACAGAATACACCGTATTACCGTGGACTTGGTCTAACCACTGGATTGGTAAACCTACTACACTTTCTAGTGCCGCACGGCGTTGTAAAACAATTGACTGTTCATCATGTACATGTAAAGCTATATTACCTGCATAAAAACTATTGTCATCAAAGGTATTATTTTGAGTGACTTGTACTTTTGCTATACCGCCTAATAGGGTACTATATAAAAAAGTAGGTGATTTAATCACGGACATAAATTACCTCTACATTGCTGTCATCAAAGTCATCATCATCTAAGGTATCTAAATCATCATTATTATCACTATTAAACGCATAAATATCATCAGTATTATTAATAGTTGTATTTTCTACTTCTATTTCAAATGTAGGTGATTGTATTAATGCGTTATGTAAACTATTCCAATCCACACCCATCTGACTAAAAGCAGTCTGTATATCCAAGGGAGGCATACATTCATTAGCTATGATTTGTCCTGTTATTGGGTGCTCAAAGCTTAACGACCAAGCATGCAGTGCCTGTCTATTCATAGCCAATAAAGGCTTACCGCCATACGTTGCATCGCCTATTAAAGCGTGTCGTATATGAGATAAATGAACTCTAATTTGATGGGTTCGTCCTGTATGTAACTTACATTCCACTAATGCAACACCTGCGGCGACATTACTGGCTAATAGCCGAATATCGGTGATTGCTTGTTTGCCTGTAGAAGGCCGTGCAACTGTACCCGGTAAAACTGCCATACGAGTACGTAGTTTAGGGTCACGCCCTAAAGGGGCATCAATTCGGTGTGATGTCCATAAAGGTACACCATGAGTCAAAGCTAAATAACGCCGTTGTACAGTACGTGCTTTTAAAGCTGCGACTAAGGCATTATAGGTTTTACTGTCTTTAGCCACTACCATTAATCCACTGGTATCACGGTCTAAACGATGCACAATACCTGCACGAGGTAAACTGCTACTGGTGGGATACTGATAGAGTAAACCATTCATTAAAGTTCCTGTCCAATTACCTGCCCCTGGGTGAACAACCATACCAACAGCTTTATTAATGACGACTAAGTGTGCATCTTCATACACCACCTCAAAAGGTAAATCTTCGGCTATAAACGCTTTAGAAAAATCCTCTATTTGAGGGTAAACTACAATCGGACGAATTTTTTTTATTTTATTATTTGCTATAACGACACAATTATCTTGCGTAATGTGTCCTAAATCACACCACTGTTGAACACGTGAACGCGAATAAGCGGGTAATAATTGGGCAATTACTACATCATAACGCTGACCTAAATGGGCAGGTGTTAGCTCTAATACCAACACATTTGCCAAAGTTTCAGTCGTTATTACAGTTGAAAGTTGAGCTTTAGCTACTTTAGAAAAAGATTGGGGCATCATCAGGATAAAATGGTAAAGTTATTAATTATTGTTAAAAAATTATTAAGACGTTATTAAGACGTTATTAAGAAGTTATCAATTATATAAACATTAACAATCCAAAAAATATATAAAATATAAAATATAAAATATAATAAAAAATAACTTATATATATATACAAGTTATATATACAACAATTCATACCCATATTTAAGATCTGCATTTACTCTATTTATAATTATTATTTACTTTTAATTTACTAATTTACTAATTTACTATCTAATTTACTATTGATTAAAATTCATCGTTAAAACTTGGAAAAAAATATTATGAATGATTTATCCGCCTCACAGTTTAATTTTTACGCACCTAGCCACTGGATTTATAAAACATCATTAACACTGTCTATAGCGTTTTCACTGGTGGCATGCGGCAGTTTAGGACAAAACACATCAAATATAGTGTTGTCAGCCAGTGATGCAACACCCGCCGAACTGTATAGCCAAGCCAAACAACAATTAAATAGGTCTAATTGGTCGGCAGCTATTGAAAGCCTAGAAAAAGTACAAAACGCCGATTCGTTGGGCATATACGGTCAGCAAGCCTTGCTAGACAGTGCTTATGCACAGTGGAAAGACGAAGAACCTGCCCTTGCACTGTCATTAGTAGAGCGTTACTTGCGTCAATTTCCTAAATCAGAAGGTATGCCATACGCTTTATATTTAAAAGGCTTAATTAACTTTGATCGTAACACTGACATAATTTCTTTACTCAATAAAGAAGATTTAAGCGAACGTGACCCGCAGTCGTTGCAAGATTCGTATGAGTCTTTTGCTTTATTGTCTAAGATGTATCCAACCAGCCAATATACTAAAGAAGCTAATAACCGTATCCCCTACCTTTTGAAAACGCTGGCTAAACACGAATTAAACATTGCACTGTTTTACTTACGAAACAATGCCCCCATCGCTGCGGTTAGTCGTGCTCAAAATATATTAAAAACTTATCCACAAGTCGCACTACAAGAAGAAGCCTTGGGCGTAATCGCTGAAGCCTATCGCCAAGCCGATATGCACGAGGCACGTGAGAATACTGTAAGCGTACTAAGAGAAAATTACCCGAATAGTCTTCATTTATTGCCTAATGCCAGCGTGTTATACAAAGCACCTGCTAAGTCTTGGTTCAAATTTTGGTAATTTATGTTCCAATAATACCTACTATTCTGTTTATGTTAATTAAAACTTGTCAAAGTTGTTTTGAATGATAAAAAAAATTATCCGCCGTGTGTTTAATCCAGCACCTCATACCAACCACATAAAGCCAACCCATCAAAAACAAATTATCGCAAAAAAAACTTTAAAGTCAGCTATTGAACCTATACGCTACACACTAAAACAACATGGCATTGAGACTAACCTGTTAAGCCGTGCTGCCTTAGAAGTGTGTGATGGCTTACATAGCGTTGGTTTTGAAGCTTATGTAGTAGGGGGTGCAGTACGTGATATTCTGTTAGCACGTGAACCGAAGGACTTTGATGTTGCCACTAATGCGA
>JAYWHD010000050.1:0-4237 GCA_043777895.1 Betaproteobacteria bacterium
GTTTAATATATTGAGCGAAAATCATGTCCATCTCCTTAAAGCTATTGATTGTAAGGCGTGTTAGGAATAAGATTAGACAATGTAAATAAGCCACCTAAACCCGTTTTAATGACTGTTGATGCGGCTGTAAGACCAGGATTGGTAGGTGCACCGCCGACCATTGCAGCACCAGAATAAACTCGTGTACGATCTGCAATTTTTATTCTTGCATCAACTTCTTCCATATTGACCCTGTGTTCATACATCATTTTTTCTCGTAAGAGTTGTACTGACATTAAGGCATCTTTTCTAGCATTATGGTCTCCCATTGTTTTATCAGGTAAAAGCAATATATTTTTAGTCATTTTGTCTATCAAATCATGTTTTTTTCTGATTTCTGTATTAACAAATTTCTTATAAGCCCTTAAATTATAGATAACAAGGCATGAATCTTGGTGTAATTTACCATAAGAATCATTGTGTGGCATTGGTATTAATTTAGTCGCAGGATTGGGACACATTGATTTAGCACCAATTGCTAAAGCATAGACTGGATTATCTTGACTATACTGATCAGCTGTATTCAGCAATGTAGCCGTGTTAGAAAATAGATTTTGCTTTAATAACGCAAGCTTGGTGTCAAGTGAGCTACCTTCATTGATTAAATCTGTATTAAGTCTTTCTATTAACTTAGGATAAGCTAAATTAGGTTCGGTTAGCTTTTGCCATTTATCAATTTCTTGATAATATTGTTTTATATTGTTACCCATATTTTGCATGTATTGTTCAATATTATCAGATAAAAGTGCAGTTTTGCTTGACTTTAATGCAGTCTCAGCAGTTTCAGTGGCAAAAGTATTAATATGACCTTCAATTTTTGTAAGTTGTCTGTTGAACTCAACATCCGTTATCAGATGCAGTTGTACTGTAGATGCCGAAGTGTGTGGAAATATACCAAACACAACAGTCAAGGTATATATTAAACACGCTACAAATTTACGATTAAAATATTTACTCCATCTCATGATGATGCCCTTTTTTATTGGTTGTATGGGGCTACTGCTGTAGTTAAAACACCTATGGCCGCACCCACAGATAGCTTGACAATATTGGCTGCGACTTGTGCAGCGGGATTTTTGGGTGGCCCAGTTAAAACAGAATTAGCTGCGTATTTTCTTATATGCTGCGCTATCTCTATCTCTGTTTCAGAGTTGTGTAATCTAATATCATTGTCATTTATAGCTACCTTTCGTAATAAACGTACGGTTTCTAAAGCTGTCTGCCTAGCATTGTGGTCGCCAATTGTTTTAGAAGGTAGTTTTATAATACTATTTAGGGCATTATTGGTAGCATCATCAATAATTTTATCTTTGTCCGCCAATATATTATTTACTTGTTCTTTATAGGCAACGACATTGTGGACAGTTTGACATGATGTTTCTTGTAGTTCTGTATAGGTAGCATTTGGTATACCAGGAGCGTTTACCACAGTAGAAGCATTAGCTGAAGCAGAAGGACACAACGGCTTCTTATCAAAAAGGAGCCTTTCATAATCTTGATTATTTTTACCATATACTTTGCTCATATTTTTTAAAGCTGCCGAACTAGTAAAAAAATTAGCCTCTGTCGCGGCAAGTGCTGCGTCAGATAGATTTTCTGCTACATTTAAATCATTTTTTAATTTTTCAAGCTGGGTTTGATACGCAGCATTAAGCTTGTTCTTATTTACCCAATCAATATTAGATTGAACATCTGCAATAACTGCTTTTTCAACTTTTTCAATGACTGTGTTATATGATTGGGTCTGGGAAAGTAATTTGACTAAGTCACCTTCAATTTTAGTAAAGCTACGATCAGTATTATTAAGCTCTGTTCTTATTCTTTTTAATTCGTCTAAAAAAATCGCATCATATACTTTTGTTGCTGCTACTGAAATGCTAGGTGTCAGCGTACAAGCCATTATGAAATAAATATAAACTCTAGTTGTAATTTTTACGCGGTGCACAAGTTTCATGATTCACCTTTTTTAAATGTTTGTGATGCACACTTTGAATGTACTAATTATTAATTAGTTATAGTGTCTTGATTTTACTATTAATTAAGATAAAATATACAATATACAGTGTATTATTTTATAATTTTTTACAATCATTTATTATTTATGAACCTTCTTTTTACTAAGTACTTAAAACAATGGCTGTGTGTTCATCGGCCGCTTACATTAAACTATGGCAATTTAGAAGCATTAAAATGGTTAGCATTAATTTTAATGACTGGCGACCATATTAATATCTTTATTTTAAAAGATTCAGCACCTATTTTGATGTATATAGGGCGTTTAGTTTTACCTATATTTGCATTTGCATTGGCTTATTCTTTGGCACAACCCAACGCACTACAATTTGGCGTTTATCGCCGTGTCTGTATTCGCCTAAGCATCGCAGGCGTTATTGCCACCGCACCCTATGTAGAAATGCGTGGCTGGCAATCACTCAATATATTATTTACTTTCTTGCTAGGTGCATTTATCAGCCAACTAATTCTACAACAAGAAGCATATAAAAAATCTTTAGAGTTTCCAAAACGACTAAAAAAAATCGGTAAAATCACCTCGTTTATTCAGCCAAACTATGGCTTAATTGCCTTAATAATATTTATTTACTTAGGCTGGACGGTAGAGTATGTTTGGGTAGGTGTAGTTGTTTTTCTAAGTGCTTGGTATTTTTGCAGACGACCTACTTACCTATCTTTTTTCTTTTGTATAATAGTTTTGTTAGCACTATATCCTTTTAGTGGTGGCAACTTTTATGCTTTATTAGCCATACCGACTATTGCATTGTTTATTAAACTTAACTTAACTGTACCTCGTATAAAATATGTTTTTTATATTTATTACCCGCTTCATTTAGGGTTGATTTATATCTATCAAGATAATGCTTATTTTATTAATCGTTTTTTTAAGCAGTTATTTTAGAATAATCATTTTAATTACTTATTACTTATTACTTATTACTTTTAAATATCAATGTGCACTTGATTGCCGTAGGCTTCTAACCAAGACTTTCTAGCAGCGGATTCACCTTTTGCCATCAGTTTTTCAAATACCTCTGCATCACTTGGCTGGTTTAAGTAATTTAACTGATAACCAAAGGCATCAATACAAATATCAATATTATTATCAATACTCTTGTCTGTAACGCTGTCTACTTTAGTAGGTGTAGTCAAATCAATGCGTAACAAACGGCGAGTCTCTGGGTTTAATGTCGTGTCCCACAATTGTTCGGGGGTCATCTCACCCAAGCCCTTAAACCTTGAAATGCTCATTTGACTGTCACTAAACCCATCTTTACGAAACTTATCTGTTACTGATTTTCGCTCACTTTCATCTAAACAATACCGTTTTTGTGCAGGTTTTTTTGCACGTGCAGGCACATCAACCCGATATAAAGGCGGTTGTGATACAAATACGTGTCCCCGTGAAATTAATTGCGGAAAGTGCTTGTATAACAAAGTCAATAACAGTACTTGGATATGAGAACCATCTACATCGGCATCTGACAAAATACACAATTTGCCATAACGCAATTGAGTAAAATCAATTACATCACTAGCAGCATGCGGATCTATCCCTAATGCCACTGAAATGTCATGAATCTCATTATTGGCAAACAAACGGTCACGCTCAACTTCCCAAGTATTTAACACCTTGCCCCGTAAAGGCAATACTGCTTGTGTATGTTTATCACGTCCCATTTTGGCACTGCCACCCGCAGAATCGCCTTCTACTAAAAATAATTCGTTGCGTAATATATCGGTGCTTTCGCAATCCGTTAATTTTCCAGGCAATACCGCTACACTAGAGCTTTTACGCTTTTCTACTTTTTGTGCCGCACGGCTACGGCTTTGTGCTTGACGAATACATAAATCAGCCAGTAACTTACCGTGTTCTATGTACTGATTAAGCCATAAATCAAACGCGGGTTTAATACAATTAGACACCAATCTTAGTGCATCACGGCTATTTAAACGCTCTTTAGTTTGTCCTTGAAATTGTGGGTCTAATACCCGTGTTGATAATACAAAACTGGCACGGCTAAACACATCTTCGGGCAGTAACTTAATACCTTTTGGCAACAGCTTATGTAACTCACAAAACGCTTTGACTGCGTTAAACAAACCTTCTTTTAAACCTGACTCGTGCGTTCCGCCTGCCGCCGTATGAATTAAATTAACATAACTTTCACGAACAGTACTGCCT
>JAYWHD010000051.1:0-30547 GCA_043777895.1 Betaproteobacteria bacterium
CCACAAGCAACCAACGCTTGAAATTCTGACAAATTAACCCGCCCAGCGATTAAATCAGTCATAGTCACATCATAAGCCTCAAACCCTGCTTTTGTCCAAGCATAAGCCATTTCAACCATTGAGTTAATACCTTGCTCACGCAAAATAGCTACCTTGGGACGGTATATAGTTAAGTTTTGATTATGGCTAATACTATTAGTATTAATAGTATTAGCCATAAAATTAAAAGTTAAATACTGATGCAAATATGGAATAGCGTAATCATCACGACCTATACGCTGTGCTTCTTGTAAAACCACATTGGCAGTATCACGTTGTGCCGTAAAATCAGCGGAAACGCTGTCCCAAATACGGTGTAAATCAGTGGTTTGTTGTGTATAAAACAACTCATCTTTATGGTTATACAGAGCAATCGTGTTGTTACTCGTATTAATTTCTGTATTTGTATATGTATCTATACTATTATTTATAGTAGTATTTATATTGATAGCATTACCAATTTCAAAGGCAATCACGTTATTGTATTGAGCTATTTTTAAAAAAGTCTCTTTTTTATCTGATTTGATTTGAATAACCGCAGCAATCTCTTCATTAAATAATAAAGCAGCTATATTCGTTGTGTCCAAAGCAATAGAGGCTTCTTTTAAGTAAATTGCTAAACCACAACGCGTAGCAAAAGCCATTTCAGATAAAGTCACCCAAAGCCCGCCATCAGACACATCGTGGTAAGCTAAAGTCATATCTGATTGACGAATTGTTTGAAAAGCATTCCACCAATTACGCATATCAGTACTGGTAATATCGGGTGTCTCTACTGTATCAATTAAAGTATCTATTTGAATTAAAGTATCTATTTGTTGTGCCATACTTGCGGCTAAACGCGTATATTTATTCGCTTTTAGTACCATAAGCGTTGTATTGATACTGCCTTCACAATGCATGAACGGTGTGAAGACAGTATTTTCACTTAGTTTTTTATATTTATGTTTATCGTCATTTATATTTACATATACATTTGAAATACACGGCAGTGGTGCATAAGCAGTGACCACCAAACTGACTGGCGAAATCACTACACCACCCGATGAATTAACTTGCATAGACAATGAATCTTTACCGACTGGAACACCTAAATTCATATCACGACAAAAGCTGGCCGTTGCTTCAACCGTTGCGTATAAAGCAGCATCTTGTTCTGGCTGGTTTGCTGCCGCCATCCAATTACAAGACAACTTAATACTATCTAAAGAAAATACGGGGGCAGCCGCTAAGTTGGTTAAGGCTTCGGCTACTGCCATACGGCCACTGGCTGCTGGATTAAATACAGCCAAGGGTGTACGTTCCCCCATACTGGCTGCCTCGGCTTGCACACTAGAATAGTCTAATAATGTGACTGCACAATCGGCAACAGGCTCTTGCCATGGACCAACCATAGGGTCACGGTGAATATATCCCCCTACTGTTCTATCACCAATCGTGATTAAAAAACGTTTACTGGCTACAGTAGGGTGCTTTAGAATACTTTCAAACAAAGATGTATTTACATTGTTTATATTATTAGTAATATTAGTAATATTACTTGTCATTTTATCCGTGAGTAACCGCACCGCATTAACAGCACGTTGTAACTTGTCTTTTTTACCTAACAATGCGTCCATATTCCAATTTACTACCAAAGTATTGTCTTGTTGCTTAACTTGGAATTGTTTACATTCAGTAGCAACACCAATATGGGCAACAGGACAACGCTCACGCTGACATAAAGATTCAAACCGTGACCAATCTTCGGGAGCAATCGCTAAACTATAGCGTTCTTGTGATTCATTGCACCAAGCTTCTAAAGCACTTAAACCTGTTTCACCTAAAGGAATTTTATCTAAGCTAATCTCTGCCCCTAAACCATCAGCATCAACAATTTCAGGAAAAGCGTTGGATAAACCACCCGCCCCCACATCATGAATACTACGAATTGGATTAGTATCACCTAACGCCATACACGCATTAATCACCATTTGAGCACGGCGTTGCATCTCGGCATTGTCGCGTTGAACCGAATTAAAATCTAAAGCAACCGTATTCTGCCCCGAAGCCATACTGCTTGCAGCCCCGCCCCCAACTCCAATTTTTAAACCAGGACCACCCAACTGAATCAAATAATCGCCCGCCCTAACGGTTTGTTTGGCTGCGTGTTGAGCATCAATAGTACCCCAACCCGCTGCTAGCATAATGGGTTTATGATAACCCCACGATGTATTAAAAATATTTGATTCATAAGCACGCCAATAACCACCTAAAGCGGGACGACCAAACTCATTGTTAAAAGCCGCTGCACCTAAAGGTCCTTCAAGCATAATTTGCGTTGGGGTCGCTAAATGGCTAGGCGTTTTCGCATCTAACAAAGAAGTAGTAAAGCCCGTAAAGCCTGCACGTGGCTGGGCTCCACGCCCAGTTGCACCTTCATCACGAATTTCACCACCCGCCCCTGTTGCAGCCCCTGAATAAGGACTAATTGCAGTGGGGTGGTTATGCGTTTCAGCTTTTAACACGGCATGAACAGGCACGGCTTTAGTCGTATATTTACCCAAAGAATCAGGGCGAAAACGTTCAACAGTCGCTGTACCAATCACTGCAGAATTATCAGAATAAGCAACTATTGTTCCTTGCGGTGTATGGGCGTGCGTGGTACGAATGTGACCAAACATTGACAAAGGCTGTAATACACCGTCTACTGTATAAATAGAGTTAAAAATTTTATGACGGCAATGTTCACTATTGGCTTGTGCAAACATCATTAACTCGGCATCAGTCGGATCACGCTGTATTGCAGAAAAATGTAGGTATAAATCATTTATCTCTGCTACTGATAATGCCAAACCAAGCTTATTATTAATAGACTCTATCGCCGACTTACCTTCTTTTAAAACAGGGACACTATAATTATTTGAAACCGTCTGTTGATTCAATACAACGCAGCTGTCTGCTATATTAGTGTGAATGCTTTGGGTCATTTTGTCGTATAAAGCCTCAATAAGCATTGCTTGTTTATCAGCAGGAATAGCCTGTAAGTCATATGCTTTAACTAATTCTAGCCGTAAATCTGCTACACCACATTGTGCTGCAATATCAGATGCCTTGCTACTCCAAGGCGACAACGTTCCCATACGAGAAGTAACAACAGCTTGAGCCACAGTCGGTGGGCTATGATTAACCGTTGCACCAAGCAATGACATTAAAGTCGCTTGCTGATTAGTATCTAAAACTGCACTTTTTTGGACTTGTACCCAAATATGCGTAGTGAAAGGGATTGTAAATCCTAATACAGTATGGGTATGAGGATTAGATGTAGAATTGGAGGATACAGTAAATAAAGTAAGCGGTAAAATTGAAACTGGCAAAGATGAGTTAAGCATATTTATTAAAATTTTTTGAATTTTTTCTGGAGATGTTTATGAGTGATTCTAGTGATTCTTCTAATGATTCTGATAGTTCTGATTTAAAACACAATTCTTTTTTTTTAGAACATACGCACCTATCTGAACAATTGCGTAAATATAATCACGCCTATTATAATTTAGATGAGCCATTAGTATCTGATGCAGAATATGATGCGTTGTATATTGCTTTAGAAAATCTAGAATCGCAAAAGCCTGCATTGCGTTTGCCTGATTCTTTAACACAAACCGTTAATGCTTCAGATATATTTGCTGATGTACTCCATGCCCAACCCATGCTGTCATTAAACAACCTATTTACAGTAGATGAACTGTATAAATTTGATAAACGTTGTCAAGACAATTTAAGCGATGCAACAGATACACTGATTGAGTATGCTGCTGAATTAAAGTTTGATGGTTTAGCCCTGTCATTAAGGTATGAACAAGGCCATTTAGTACAGGCAGTAACCCGAGGAAACGGCACAATGGGAGAAAATGTAACCCATAACGCCAAAATGATTAGTAATATTCCTATACTTTTAACACCGCTAGACACAGTTCAGTTCCCTGAACTATTAGAAATACGTGGCGAAGCGTTAATGACCCATGCTGATTTTATAGCCTTAAATAAAAAACAAGCAAGCCAACAAAAAAAGTTATTTGTTAATCCACGCAATGCTGCTGCGGGTAGTTTACGTCAATTAAATGCCAACCTGTCTAAGCAACGGCCTTTAAATTTTTACGCGTATGCAATTGGTGAACACAGTTTACACGCATCTTTGCCAAAAACGCATTCTGATACACTTAAGTTATTGCAAGACTATGGCTTACCAGTATATCAATTACCTACTGTATGTCATACAGCATTAGAGCTACACACTTTTTTTGAAGCAACATTAAAAAACCGAGATAACTTGCCTTTTGATATTGATGGCGTAGTCTACAAATTAAATAAATATACGCAACAAGTACACTTAGGCAATGTATCACGTGCACCACGTTGGGCCATAGCGCATAAATTTCCTGCTCAAGAAATGCACACTACTTTATTAGCCATAGACATACAAGTAGGCAGAACAGGCGTATTAACACCTGTTGGACGTTTATCACCTGTATTCGTTGGGGGTGTAACAGTCACCAATGCAACATTGCATAATCAAACAGAGATTCAACGCAAGCAACTAATGATAGGTGACACTGTTGTTGTCCGTCGAGCAGGTGATGTTATTCCTGAAATTACTATGGCAGTCAAAGAGTTACGCACCCATGAATATATACCCTATCATATTCCATACATTTGTCCAGCGTGTCAATCACCCGCAGTAGCAGACAATGACAGTGTACAGATTCGTTGTAGCAATATATTAAATTGTCCCGCACAACTCAAACAAGGTATTGCACACTTTGTACAACGGCGTGCAATGGATATTGAAGGTATGGGCGATAAAATAATTGATACTTTAGTTAATTTAGGTTGGTTATCCAGTATCGCAGATATATTTGACCCTGCTATCATAAACACGATACGTTTAGCCGATTTAGAACGTTTTGGTGAAAAAAGAGCCAATAACTTATTAGCAGCCATTGAAACTGCAAAAACAAGACCTTTTGATAAGTTTTTATACGGTTTAGGTATTCGTCATGTCGGTGAATCTACAGCACGCGATTTGGCTAAAATATTTAGTAACCTTAAAATATTAGAAAAAATCACTTTAGAGCAGTTACAAACCATACCTGATATAGGTGAAGTAGTCGCACGTAGCATTGTGAATTATTTTTCAAACCCAGCAATACAACAATTATTAGTACGTATCACCAGTTTAGGAGTCATACCGACAGAATTAATACACAATCCAGTCACGATCCAGACTATTACTACTATACAGCCTTTAAAACAGCCTTTACTGAATAAAAGTGTAGTGATTACAGGCACTTTATCATCAATGACTCGCGATGAAGCCGCCGAAAAATTACGTTTGTTAGGGGCTAAGGTATCGGGTAGCGTCAGTAAAAATACTGATTTTTTATTGGCTGGCGAAGCGGCTGGCAGTAAGCTAGAAAAAGCTCAGTCATTGAATGTAACTGTCGTTGATGAAGATTGGTTGGCAACAATGTTACATTCAATGTGATTTATATTTTTTAAATTTAAGATTTGAGGCTATCAGCCTGTGCATTAAACACTGGCATTTCATTAAAGTTCATATATTGATAAATATGCACACTTTGAGCATTGACAACGCCCATATCAGCTAAATACTCTGTTTTAGTGGGAATACGCCCTAGTTTTGCACAAATAGCAGCCAACTCTGCACTACCTAAATATACATTAGTATTTTTGCCTAAGCGGTTTGGGAAGTTTCGCGTAGACGTAGACATAACTGTTGCTCCTTCTTTAACTTGTGCTTGATTGCCCATACACAAGCTGCAACCTGGCATTTCTACCCTTGCTCCAGCACTACCAAATACGCCATAATGCCCTTCATCGGACAACTGTGCCGCGTCCATTTTAGTCGGCGGTGCAATCCATAATTTAGCAGGCATATCTCGCTTACCTTCTAATAATTTACTGGCGGCACGAAAGTGTCCAATATTTGTCATACAACTTCCAATAAACACTTCATCAATCACTGCATTAGCCACTTCTGATAAAGTTTTAGCATCATCTGGATCATTCGGACAACATACAATGGGTTCGGTAATTTCAGCCAAATCAATGTCAATCACAGCAGCATAGTGTGCATCGGCATCGGCTTTTAATAGACTCGGGGCAGACAACCAGTCTTGCATTTCTTTGACACGACGCATAATCGTACGGGCATCGGCGTACCCATTAGCCACCATACTTTTTAATAAAACAATGTTTGATTTTAAATACTCTTCAATGGGTGCAGTATTTAAAGCCACAGTACACCCAGCCGCACTGCGTTCGGCTGACGCATCAGCTAATTCAAAGGCTTGCTCAATTTTTAAATCAGCTAAACCTTCAATTTCTAAAATGCGTCCAGAAAAAATATTGACTTTACCTTGTTTCGCAACGGTTAAATGCCCTGTTTTAATCGCATACAGTGGAATCGCATGAACCAAATCACGTAAAGTTACGCCCGGTTGCATCACGCCTTTAAAACGTACCAAGACAGATTCAGGCATATCTAACGGCATAACGCCCGTTGCCGCCGCAAACGCAACTAAACCCGAACCCGCTGGAAAACTAATTCCAATCGGAAAACGAGTATGGCTATCACCGCCTGTACCCACCGTATCTGGCAGCAACATACGGTTTAACCAGCTATGAATAATTCCATCGCCTGGACGCAAACTAATACCGCCACGTGTACTCATAAATTCAGGCAACTCGTGGTGGGTCTTAACATCAACGGGCTTTGGATAAGCCGCAGTATGACAAAATGACTGCATCACTAAATCAGCTGAAAATCCTAAACACGCTAAATCTTTTAACTCATCACGCGTCATCGGCCCAGTCGTGTCTTGTGAACCGACTGAAGTCATCGCTGGTTCACAATAAGTACCCGGCAACATACCTTGTTGTACCCCGTTTATCTCGAGCAATCCACACGCACGCCCCACCATTTTTTGTGCCAAAGTAAAGCCTTTGCCTGTCGCCTTAGGCACATCAGGCAAACGAAATAAAGTACTCACAGGCAAGCCTAAAGCAATACGGGCTTTAGCGGTTAAACCACGGCCAATAATTAATGGGATTCGCCCACCTGCCCTTACCTCATCGTATAACACATCGCTTTTTAAGCTAAACTCGGCAATGACTTGACCTTCTTTATACGCCTTACCTTCATAAGGACGCAACTCAATTAAATCACCCATCGCCATATTAGATACATCTAACTCAATCGGTAGTGCTCCCGCATCTTCCATCGTGTTATAAAAAATAGGGGCTATTTTATTGCCTAAACACACACCACCAAACTTTTTATTGGGAATAAACGGAATGTTTTGCCCCGTAAACCACAGCACACTGTTAGTCGCTGATTTACGGCTTGAACCCGTACCCACAACATCACCAACATAAGCGACCACTGCCCCCGATGCTTGAGCCTTGGCATGTAACTCATTAATAAATTGAATCGGTCCACGCTGACCATCTGTTTCAGGCGTAATGCCATCGCGTTTATTTTTAAGCATTGCCAAGGCATGCAAAGGAATATCTGGACGACTCCATGCATCAGGTGCGGGCGATAAATCATCAGTATTGGTTTCACCAGTGACTTTAAATACAATCAAAGGAATACTGTGCGGCACTTCTGGACGGCTAGTAAACCATTCGGCATCAGCCCAGCTGTGTAATATTGTTTGGGCGTTTACTCTGCCTACTGATTGACCTTGCTTAGCCTTTTCCACTACATCATAAAACTGGTCAAACATCAATAAAGTTTTCTTTAAAGCATCGGCTGCAATACTGCCTACTTGCACATCGTCTAACAACTGAACCAAGGGGCTAATATTATACCCGCCCAACATTGTACCTAACAGGTGCGTCGCCATTTCACGGCTAATTGACGGGCATATTTCTGTGCCTAAAGCCACAGCAGCTAAATAAGAAGCTTTGACTTTAGCTGCATTGTCTACGCCTGCGGGTACCCGTTGCGATAATAACTCTACTAAAAAATCGGCTTCACCAGCAGGCGGATTTTTTAGCAACTCAATGAGGTCAGCCGTTTGTTGAGCCGTCAAAGGTAACGGTGGAATACCTAAGACAGCGCGTTCGGCAATATGAGTACGGTAAGTATGCAGCATCATAAATATAAATCCTTATATAAGTTCATTCAGCGATAAGTAGCTAATTAAGTCATTAGTTAAGTCATTAGTAAACAATAATATCAAATACTATCAGCACAGTAAACTAAGTAATTATTAGGTAATTAAGTATCAATAAGATTATAAATATATTATAAATATATTATAAATATAATTTATATTTTTAAGGTGCTATCTTAATAGTAGGTATCGTTTCTATTCCAGTAATAGGCGTTGCAACAGCGGGTAATACAGCATCACTAGAGCTATTTATAGGCAATATTGGCATATCGGTAGTCAATAGCGATGCCTTTGATTTTAAAGCCGTTACAGGTATATCCGATATAGATGGCGGTATTTTAGGCTGGCAGTCATCTAAAATACGGCTGCCTATTTGACTATTAAACAACATACTCTTAACCGACAATTGCAACCAAAACAAATTAGCAGCTTTACTTTCTAAACGCACTGCCCCAGTATTTGAGGCTGTCGCTAAAAATAGGTATGTTTTACCGTTTTGCTGCACATCAACATAACCCGGATAATCTGTACGTGGGGTGAGTGTAATTGTTTTTTGCCCAAAGCACTGATATTGCCCTGAAACAACCCAGCGAGCTATTTGCTGAACATCTTGAGTTTGCTCAACAAACACTGGCACAATCGGTATTATTATTTTAATTGGATTAGCTAATTTTACTTTTTTAATAGTATTTACTTTTTTAGTCACTTTAGCAGTTTTAGTAATACTAATTTTACTGATTTTTTTAGTTTTCAGTGGTAATTTTGACCACGCAGGCATAGTAAACAATAAACTGGCTAACAAAGTAGAAATAGTAGAAATAATGAAGGTATATTTTTTTTTCATTTTAATATAAGGTATAAAAACTAAAGTTAAAACGCACTAAAAAGCCACAGCTTTTTATAAAGATTCAATAATATGACAAGCAAGACTGGCTTTATTAACAATAGCCGACCAATTTTTTGCATTAATATCCGCTGTAGGCGCAATCCAAGTACCACCAATAGCCGCTACGGTATCAATTGCAGCGTATTCTTTTAGCATAGATTCACGAATACCACCCGTTGGCATAAACCGAATATGCGGTAAAGGCCCTGCAACCGATTGAAGCCAAGCACTACCCCCACTAGATTCAGCAGGAAAAAATTTTAACACTTTAAAACCGCATTCATACGCTACCATTGCTTCAGTCGCGGTAGCCACTCCCGGAATTAAACGGTGTTGTTCTATGCCTAAGTGCGTAGTACAAGACTCTAAAAAACTTAATGATGACATAGGCGATACAAAAAATTGCCCACCTGCTGCTTGCGCTGCACGTAAATCTTGTACACCAATAATTGTGCCAACACCCAGCGAAATAGGCAAACCTGCTGCCGCGATGCGATGAACAGCGGCTAAGGCTTGTGGCGTACGAAGAGTTACTTCTATTGCATTGACTCCGCCTAATAACAAAGATTGGCATAACGGTATCGCATCAGTTTCATCGTTAATCTCTACTACAGCCACTAGTTTATTAACAGGTAAATAGTCGTAATGATTACAATTATGACTATTATGATTATGATTATGATTATGATTATTGTAAATTTTTAACATAAATAGTATTTAAATTGCTTCTAAAATTCCAATACAGTTGCACCTTGATTTGCAGGGCTAACATTACGGCGAAACAATGAAAAAAGCTCACGGCCAACGCCTATAGTATTTTTTAAAACTGAATGTGTATAAGCATACCTTGAACGGGCTTTTAACTCATCAAGTGGCACATTAATACTTAGTGTGCCAGTCAGTGCGTCTATTGTAATTAAATCATCATCACAAATATGTGCCATTAATCCTGCTTCAGGTGTTAAGTGAATAGCCGACAACACTTTACCACTTGCACCACTCATACGGCCATCCGTTAATAAAGCGACTTTATAGCCAGAATCTTGTAAAACAGTCAATAATGGTGTTAATTTATGCAGTTCAGGCATACCACAAGCTTTTGGACCTTGCCCACGAACTACCAATACTAAATCGCGGTTTAACTGCCCCGCTTTAAATGCCTCATGGACTGATTCTTGCGACTCAAACACCAAACAAGCAGCAGTAATTCGCCTGTATTTAAGGGCAACTGCACTTATTTTGACCACAGCACACCCTAAAGAGCCTTGTACTAACTTTAATCCACCATCGGCTTGAAAAGGCAATTTTACAGGACGCAATACGTCCAAGTTCAGACTATGAATCCCCGTATTTTGATACGCTATTTTTAGCATATCACTATGAATATTACTAGGAGTAATAGAACCCAGTAAATACGGCGTTTGAGTAAAGCGGTATAAACCTTGCCCAACCACAGTATGGACATCATTCCACATTAAACCTGCATCTAACAATTCTTTTAATAAAAACGCTGTACCCCCTGCGGCGTGCATATCATTAATATCGGCAGAGCCGTTTGGATACACTCTAGCCAATAATGGAACAACTGCCGACAACGCATCAAAATCGGCCCATTCTAGTTGCCAACCTGCCGCACGAGCCACGGCTAACCAATGAATCGTATGATTAGTACTACCGCCTGTTGCCAACAAAATAACCACTGCATTAATAATAGATTCAGCAGTCACCATTTCACCAATACCTATTGGTGATTTTTTAGACGATGAAAGATAGGCTATTGTTTTAGCACTTTCAGCAGTTAAAGCAGTACGTAAAAGGTTATTCGGCTGTACAAATGCCGCACCCGGTAGCATTAAACCCATAGCCTCTAGCAGTACTTGATTGCTATTAGCAGTACCGTAAAAAGTACACGTACCAGGGCTATGATAAGCGGCCATTTCTGTGTCTAATAAAACAGTATCGTCCACTTGCCCTTGGGCATATTGCTTACGAATATTGGTTTTGTCTTCATTGGATAAACCACTAGGCATTGGTCCTGCAGCCACAAATATAGCGGGTAAATGCCCAAATGCTAAAGCACCAAGTAATAAACCTGGCACAATTTTATCGCATACACCTAATAACAACATACCATCATACAACTCGTGCGATAAAGCAATACCTGTACTCATTGCAATGACATCACGGCTAAATAAACTTAACTCCATACCCGCTCTGCCTTGAGTCACACCATCACACATAGCAGGCACACCGCCAGCAAATTGTCCCAATGCACCCGACTGTTTTAATGACAATTTAAGCTGTTCAGGGTAATCTTTAAAGGGTTGATGAGCCGATAAAACATCGTTATAAGCAGAGACAATTGCAATCAAAGGCATTGCTTGTTCGCGAATAATTATTTTTTCAGACCGTCCCAAAGCCGCATAACCGTGTGCTTGATTTGCAGCCCCTAAATTTTGACGGGCGACTTGCGTACGGTTATTGGCACGCATTGTATGTATTTTTTCTAAATAATTGGCACGGCTGAGATGACTACGCACAATTAAGTCTTTAGTCACTGTTTGAAGTATTACATTCATAGTGTCATTACAACCTGTATCACTTTAAGCTATTGTGGTGGATATATCGCTAATAATGCGGCAATACCTGCTTTAGCAATGCGGGCATCATCTTGACTTTTAACGCCAGAAACACCTACTGCCCCAACAACCTGCCCCTCTATCACAATTGGCACACCGCCCTCAATTAGACCTTGTAACTGTGGGGCAGATAAAAAACTCGTCCGACCATTATTAATAATTTCCTCATAAATACGGCTTTCACGGCGGCCTAAAGCTGAGGATCGGGCTTTTTCTTGGCACATATAAACCGAGATAGTAGGCACACCCTCTAAGCGTGTCATGGCCAGTAGATGACCGCCATCGTCTACTACCGCAATAGAGACTGCCCATTGATTGTCTTGAGCCTCTTTAATAGAGGCTTGCAAAATAAGGTTTACGTCAGAGGTTTGCAAAGTAAGTTTATTAATCATAAAAGTATTATTTATATTATTTATATTATTTATTTGAATTTTTAATTTATTTATTTACTGATGCATTAAACCAAGGCGGTAAATCTTTTGCAAAAAATGGTGTGAGTTTCATTGCTATTTTTTGTGTTATCGGTGGAAAATAAGCTGTTTGCCATAAAGTTGTATTTGGAATCAACGTACTCAAACACAATACAGTCCCCAACAAAATTAAAACAGCACCGCGAACCATACCTAGTAATAAACCAATAAATTTATTAAGCCCATCTAATTTAGCAGCTTTTACCAGTTCAGTGAGTAGTAAAGCCAATGCATAACTGGATATACGTTCCAATACAAATAGTATAAAAAAAGCTGCGGCCCAGCGCGTCATATTATTGACAATCAAATTAGCTAATAAGGGGGCTATCAAACTAGCACCAAAAAAAGCAATTACAAACCCACGAAGCCAACCACCAAAACCTACAATTTCCTTAGCACCTCCACGCAAAAAACCTAATAAAGTAGAGCCAAAAAATATGCACAGTACCAAAATATCTAAACCATTCATTCAAATACACCTTTTACTAAGTTTAATTTATAATTTTTACCGTTTTTATTATTTAATCTATTAACTCTATTAACTCTATTAACTGATGTACCATCAACGCTATTAGTATTATTTATCATCAATGATATTCTTAATGGCATTGTTAGTGTGGTTAGTATTGTCTTTAATAAATCTATTTTTATAAAACTCTTCATTTTTAGGCATACGTAAAATAACGTCCTCATCCCAGTTTCGCTTAACATCGTCTAGTACCCATGGTAAAAAAGCAAAAGACAATGATAACAGTACAGCAGCACCTAAAACACGCCTACGGGCTAAAAATAGGCTATGTTGCACTAAATCTAAGCGTTCCTGTGCTTGCTGATTGATGAGCATATCCGTACTATCGTTACTGCTGGTATTGTTTTTCCAAAATGTCATACATTTAAATAAGTTATTAATAATAGGTTTTAGTAAAAAATAAATAGATAAATAAAATAAGTAAGTAAGTAAATAAATCTAAAAAATTAGTTTACCTTAACCTATAAAATCTGTGATGCCATTTGAAAAAATATCAAACAAAAACATCAAACAAATATCAAAAAGCCCTTAAAATGCCTAATTAACACACTACTTAACACATTGTTTTTTATGTACACTACTAATCTGCCGTCTAGACCCTATGATTTATTAATTTTTGACTGGGACGGAACAATTATGGACAGCACCAATGCCATTGCTACCTGTATACAAACCGCTTGTCTTGCAGTAGGTCAGCCAAAACCACCTTTAAAATTAGCAAAACACGTAATAGGCTTAGGCTTACGCGAAGCATTAATATTGTGTGCACCTGACTTACCCAGCAAGGACTATGATTCTCTTTGTAAACAATATTATCAGTCGTTTTTAGAGCAAATAGACAATTTACATTTGTTTGAGGGTGTTAAAGAGCAATTAAATAATTTAGTAAACCAAGGCTATATTTTAGCGGTTGCCACAGGTAAAAACCGTAACGGCTTAAATAAAGTACTAGAAAAAACACAATTAACTAATATATTTAGTGCCACACGTACACCTGACGAAACAGTTGCAAAGCCAGCACCTGATATGATACTTGAGTTACTTAATGAACTGAATATATCGGCTTCGCGTGCATTAATGATTGGTGATACAACACATGATATAAATATGGCACATAATGCAAATATAAAGAGTTTTGCGGTATCACAAGGTGCACATACTGTAGAAACATTATTATTGTCCAAACCAACTTATCTTGCTAATCATATTAGCGAACTAACACCTTGGCTACTTAGTTTAAACTAAAAATAGTTAATAATAACTATTTTTAATAACTACTATCACTAAACATTATTAACATCACTAAACTAACTATTTATATAATACTTACAACCTAATTATGCAATCAAACGATACTGAAAACACTATAAAAATGATAAAAATGACTAATGACAATGAAAAAAATAAGTGTGTTAAAGAAAAAATAGATACTATAATGATTGATAATATTGAAACTACTAAAAATGAAAGTAATGAAGATATTAACAAAAATAATAAAAATATTAATGAAAATAATACTAACTATGTTGATATTATCAAAAACAATAATGATCTATATTTAACGTCTAATAATGAAAAAACACTAGCGACAGACTTACACTTACCCGCTTCTGTAGTATCACAACTAAGTATACTATTAAATGCCTATCTTAAAGAACAAAAAGTTGCTCGTCGATGGCGTATACTGTTTCGTTATACAGCATCAATCTTAATACTTATAGCATTGTGTATTTATTTATTAAAAAATATAAGTGATACCGACATTAACGAACCACACGTTGCATTAATTAAATTAGAGGGGGGCATTGAATATGGTAGCCCAGCAGCAGCCGAACCAATAATAGCAGCCTTACAAGCCGCATTTGAGGACACAGCCAGTGTTGCTATTGTTCTACAAATGAATAGCCCTGGCGGAAGCCCTGTACAAGCCGATATGATTAATGCTGAAATTATGCGTTTAAAAAATCAATATAAAAATAAATTGATTTATAGTGTTATTGAAGAGATCTGTGCGTCAGGCTGTTATTACATAGCGGCGGCGACTACTAATATTTATGCTAATTCATCAAGTATGGTTGGTTCAATTGGTGTCGTAATGGATAGCTTTGGTGCAGTTGATTTAATTAAAAAATTAGGTATAGAGCGTCGAATATATACTGCGGGTATCAATAAAAGTTTACTTGATCCTTTTACACCCAGCACAGACAAACAAAAAAGTATTATTAATAGCATGCTCAATGATGTCCATTCACAATTTATTACCGCCGTAAAAGAAGGCCGTGGTAAAAGATTAAAAGATGACGGTGAGTTATTTTCAGGGCGAGTTTATTCAGGAAACCAAGCACTTACAGTAGGCTTAATAGATGATATTGCTACAATGGGCGAAGTTATGCGTGACACAATTGGCAATGATAACATCATTGATTATTCACCTAAAGAAAATTTAGCTGAAAGAGTCGCTAAAAAATTTGGTGCTAATTTAGGTATTTATATCGGTAGTAGTATCAATAGTGTTTTTAAAATTAAATAAGTATATTATTATAAATAATATTTAATATAAATAATATTTAATATAATATCTATATAAATAAAATATGAATAATATATGAATAAACACACGTATATATTAACTATATCTTGTCCAGACCAAGTTGGTATAGTCAGTACAGTCACTACCTTTTTAGCTATAAACCAAGGCAATATTATTGAAGCAGCCCAGTATGGTGATATTGATACCCAACATTTCTTTATGCGGTTAAAATTTAGTATTAATAATACGGTATCTAACGAAACGAAAATAAGGTCAGAGTTTTCTATATTAGCCGATACCTTTAAAATGGAGTGGGCTTTATATGTTGATCATTCAAAAATGCCAACTATTTTAATGGTTTCAAAGTTAGGCCATTGTTTAAATGATTTATTATTTCGTTATAGTAGTGGCCTAATCCCTTTAGATATTCGTGCGGTTGTATCAAACCATCGCGATTATTATCAATTAGCAGCACAGTATAATATTCCATTTTATCACTTCCCTGTGACCCATGACACTAAAGCTTATGCTGAAACACAGTTGTTAAATTTAATTAAACAAGAGAAAATTGAATTAGTCGTTTTAGCAAGGTATATGCAAATTTTATCTGATAACCTGTGTCGTCAGCTAGAGGGTAAAGTAATTAATATACACCATTCTTTTTTACCTAGCTTTAAAGGGGCTAGACCTTATTATCAAGCCCATGAACGCGGTGTAAAAATTATTGGAGCGACAGCCCATTTTGTAACTACAGCTTTAGATGAAGGCCCTATCATAGAACAAGACGTAGCTCGGGTTGATCATACTCAAGACGCTGAACAGTTTACAGCCATTGGACGCGATGTTGAAAGTATTGTCTTGTCTCGTGCCATCACATGGTACGCCCAACACAAGATATTACGCAACGGAAATAAAACAGTAGTATTTAAATAAGTACTTAAAGTATAAAGTATAAAGTATTTAAAATACTTGAATAAATAATAATATCGGGTTTTATACTTCAAAATTAAATCATTTATGACACAAAAAATTTATTCAAATGCCCAAGTTGCACTGGCTGACATTGTGTGCGATAACCTAACTATTGCAGTGGGCGGTTTTGGCTTATGTGGTATTCCAGAAGCTTTAATCCTTGCACTGCGTGACTCAAACGTCAAAAACTTAACCGTTATTAGCAATAATGCAGGCGTTGATGGCTTTGGCTTAGGACAACTATTAATAACGCGTCAAATAAAAAAAATGATTTCTTCTTATGTAGGTGAAAATAAGGAGTTTGAACGACAATATTTAGCAGGCGAACTTGAACTTGATTTTACGCCTCAAGGAACTTTAGCTGAAAAACTACGTTCAGGTGGTTGTGGTATTCCTGCATTTTTTACCAAAACGGGTGTAGGCACTTTGGTCGCCGAAGGCAAGACAACTCAAGTATTTGACGGTGAAACCTATTTAATGGAACGCAGTTTAACGGCAGATATTGCTTTGGTAAAAGCTTGGAAATCAGATGTGGCAGGTAATTTAATTTACCGTAAAACCGCTAGAAACTTTAATCCTTTATGTGCAATGGCTGGTAAAATAACAGTAGTAGAAGTAGAGGAAATTGTGCCTTTAGGTGCTTTAGATGCAGATGCTATTCATACGCCAAGTATTTTTGTACACCGTATTGTATGTAACCCAAACCCTGAAAAGCGGATTGAACAACGCACAGTGACCATACATAATATTTAAAAAATTTAGGAATTAAATTAATTCAAGGATTAAATATGGCTTGGACACATGAACAAATGGCGGCACGTGCTGCACAAGAACTAAAAAATGGTTTTTATGTTAATTTAGGCATAGGTTTACCTACCTTGGTTGCAAATCATATTCCAGCGGGCGTTGAAGTCACCTTACACAGTGAAAACGGCTTATTAGGTATGGGACCTTTTCCATACGAAGAGCATATTGATGCCGACTTAATTAATGCAGGTAAACAAACAATTACTCACATTGATGGCAGTAGTTTTTTTGATTCTGCTATTAGCTTTGGTATGATTCGCGGCGGAAAAATTGACATCTCAATATTAGGTGCTATGCAAGTCAGTGAACATGGTGACTTAGCTAACTGGATGATTCCAGGAAAAATGGTCAAAGGTATGGGCGGTGCGATGGATTTAGTCGCAGGTGTCAAGCGTGTAGTGGTGTTAATGGAACATACCGCTAAGGGCGATGTCCATAAGTTACTCTCTAAATGTAGTTTGCCCTTAACAGGCGTTGCAGTCGTTGATTTGATTATTACTAATTACGGTGTCATTGAAGTCACTAAAATGGGCTTAAATGTATTAGAGTTAGCACATGGCATTACCCCTGAATATATACAAGCCGCTACAGGTGTTGCCTTAACGTTTAAATGATTCCAGTAAGCTTTGAGAAAATTAAATTGTAAGCTATAAATTTATATCATCTTTATATTGTGTTGTATCTATGTTGTACTTATATTACATTCCATAGTTATTTTTCTGTACTTACTTTATTTATGAAAATTGTTACGACTATTCAGGGTTTACGTGACCAATTGCGTGGACAAACGCGGCTAGCATTTGTACCTACTATGGGTAATTTGCATGATGGTCATATATCATTAATGCGTCTCGCAGCCCAATATGGCGACCCTGTGGTGGCTAGTATTTTTGTTAATCGCTTGCAATTTGGCCCTAAAGAAGATTTTGCGACTTACCCAAGAACATTTGATGATGATTGTGCTAAGCTTGAAGCGGCTGGCGTATATTGCGTCTTCGCACCCAAAGAATCCGAGTTTTATCCAGAACCGCAAAACTATACAGTATCACCTTCAGCAGAATTGTCTAATATTTTAGAAGGTGAGTTTAGACCTGGATTTTTTATGGGTGTGGCGACAGTCGTCTTAAAACTGTTTGCTTGCGTACAACCTGCTGTGGCTATATTTGGTAAAAAAGATTACCAGCAACTGATGGTTATTCGTCGAATGTGCCAACAATTTTCATTACCCATTAAAATTGTCGCTGCTGATACCGTTCGTGCTAATGATGGCTTAGCTTTGTCGTCTCGCAATGCTTACTTAAATACTGAACATCGCCTTAAAGCACCTGTATTGCAACTTACACTACAAGCTATACGCACTAAAATATTGGCTGGAAATAAGCACTTTACTGATTTAGAATCAGCAGCGATAAATCATTTAAAATCACACGGCTGGCACCCCGACTATGTTAGCGTGCGTACCCGCTCTCAATTGTTAATTCCAAGCACAGAAAATATTTTATCTCAAGAACCATTAGTCATTTTAGCAGCAGCCAAGTTAGGTCAAACACGTTTAATTGATAATTTAGAGGTTTAATATGAGTGAGTTATTAAGTGCCATAATTATGGGTATTGTAGAAGGATTAACAGAGTTTTTACCCGTTTCATCAACAGGTCACTTGATTTTAACAGGGCATCTATTGGCTATGGATATGGGCTCTGACCGTATTCAAGTGTTTACTATTGCCGTACAAACAGGTGCTATTTTGGCTTTGTGTTTATATTATTGGCAGAAAATTTGGTTAATTATTAAAGGCTTACCCAAAGATTCTGTTTCACAACGTTTTGCAGTAAACATAGTCATCGCTTGTATTCCCGCGATTATAATGGGCTTGTTATTTCAAAAAATCATTAAAACTGTGTTGTTTAATGCCCCCGTAGTCGCAACTACATTTATCGTGGGTGGTCTGATTATTGTGTGGGCAGAACGCCGTCAAAGTATTACTCGTGTACATAATACTGAAGATTTAACTGTGTTAGATGCAGTTAAGGTCGGATTGGTACAGTGCTTATCACTTATTCCAGGCACTAGCCGATCGGGTTCAACTATTATTGGGGGTATGCTGCTGGGTTTAAAACGTCAAGTTGCAACAGAATTTAGCTTTTTTCTAGCTATTCCTTTATTACTAGGTGCTGCGGTATACGATTTTTATAAGCACTATGCACTATTTAGTGCATTTGATATCCCCTTATTTTCAGCGGGAATTATTGCGTCATTTATAACAGCTTTATTGGTTATTCGCTGGTTAATACGTTATATAGCCAGCCATACATTTATAATGTTTGCTTACTATCGGATTGCTTTCGGACTACTGGTATTGATAACAGCCAAAATGGATTGGATTGTGTGGAAAGCTTAATTTTTATACTACATTCACGTATAACTACTAGATAGCTACTGCTATTCACTTAACTTAAGCAGCTAAATAGTTAATCAAAAAATACTGCTACAATGTTTTTACCTAGGTGCTTGACTAGCTTAGTCTTAATGTTAGTCAGTTAAACGGGAAACACATACGTGTGCTGCCCCCGCAACGGTAACCCTGTAAACATATTAAGTATGCCACTGAACTGCCACGCAGCTTGGGAAGGTTTAATATGTGTTGATACTTCAGCAGCGGGGTAGCCCGGATACCGGCCTAGGTTTACGGTATACCGTAATTGTCGTGCAGTTTATTAACTGTTTTTCTTACGCTCGGGGTGTGGCGTAATCACTCATTGTTTGAAAGTTTTATCTATGCAACCTTGTTTTAAATTTAAGTATTCAGCCTTAACTGTTGCTGTGTTAAGTAGCTATGCCACAGTCATCAATGCACAGACCGTTGATAATTTAATGGTAAATTCGCAGTTACCAACTGTTGTTGTAACCGCAAGCCGCCTATCACAAACTGTAGCCGATAGTATTGCCAATACCAGCGTTATTACCCGTGGAGATATTGAGCGTAGTGGTGCAGTTGATTTACCCACTTTATTACTTACACAAGCAGGTATTGAGTTCGGCCGTAACGGTGGTGTCGGTCAAGCATCCAGCATTTTTATGCGTGGTATGCCATCGCGTAACACATTAGTATTAGTAGACGGTGTGGCCATTAATACTCAAAATGATGGTGCACCTAATTTAAGCGTCGTAGATTTAGAGTTAATTGAACGTATTGAAATTGTACGCGGTAATGTCAGTGCTGCCTATGGCTCTAATGCTTCGGGCGGGGTCATTCAAATTTTTACTAAACACGCTCATTTAAATAATAATGGCAATATATTAGGCAATGTAACTGTGGTAACAGGTACACCTAAGCAAGGTAAATTCGCGGCTAATCTCAATACAGGTACAGCTAATACGGGCATATCAGTCGGTGTGAGTCGTAGCTCAATTGACAATAACAGTGCACAACGGGTTGATCAAAATAAAAGGGCTAATCCAGATTTAGATGGTTCAGCACAAACGACCGCACGTTTAGCCATTAATCACCGCGTTTCAGACCAATTGCGTTTGGGTGTACAGGCTTTTAGTACTAAGAAAAATACGCAATATGACAGTTCGTCTACTAAAGATGACCGCTCACATACCCGCTTTAGTCACTTAAATAGTTCAATTGATTGGACAATGACACCCAATCAGTTACTTCAGATTAAAGTAGGTGAACAACGTGAAAACGCGGTAGATACAAAAGACCAAATATCGGTAAGTAATAGCCAAAATCGCCGTCAAATCGCTAGCATACAAAACACATGGTCAATAGGTGAAAAAGGCAGTGTGTTACTGGCTATTGAGCAAGAGTCTGCACGTTTTGCCAGTGAATCTTTCGGAACTTATGGCTCAAAAACAGCTTTAGTAGAACGCAATTTAAATGCTCTATTAGTCGGCTGGCAAGATAAAAAAAATGGTTTCGGGTGGAATGCCAACCTACGTCGCGACAGTGGTGCTGGGCATCAAGTCAATACGTATGCGGTGGGCGTGAGTTATGATATTACGCCAAAATTTTCAGTACGTGTCAGCCAAGCAACCGCTTTTAATCGCCCTACTTTAGGACAAATTTATCAACCTATTTATGGTAATTTGTTATTAGTCCCTGAAGAATCGCGCAATAAAGAAGTCGGCGTACAGTGGCAAACAGGTAAAAACCTGCTGCGTTTAACGGCATTCCGTGCCAAAATTGACAACCAATTCGGTTTTAATCCACTCACTTATCAAACCATTAATATTGATAAAACCAGTAATCAAGGTTTAGAATTGTTAGCAGAAATGCCTATGCCTTGGAATTCTGGCGTATTGCGTTTAGGCTTTAATTCACACCGTCCAATTAATGCCATAACAGGGCAAGCTTTAGCACGTCGTGCCAAACAGCAATTACATGTCAATCTTTCAGGTGCAAAAGCGGCTTGGAGCTGGGGTATTAATGCTAATTATGTCGCTAGCCGTAATGATACTAATTACAACGGATTTCCTTATTTACCTGTAATATTAAAATCTTATGTTAAATTAGATACCCATATTGCTTATGCCTTAAACCGTAAATCTAATATTTCACTGGGTTTAAATAACTTAACCCGCGTACAAGACGCTTCAGCTTATAGCTATAGTGGTACGCCACGCAGTGCTGTATTGCGATTTAACTACACGCTATAACGATACTATTTTATGTCAAGATAAAATTAAGACTTACGCAAGGAAAAATAACTATTTAGCTTTGCGTAAGTCTTATTCCAACATCAATATTAATAATCAATATCAATATCAATATTATTTATACAAAATGACAAATATAATGGTAAGTCATACCTTTTACTACCCGAATATCAAAAGCAGCTTGTGCAGGAATATTAAAAGACTCTCCAGCGTTTGAAGTCAACCAAATGGGGCTATTGCTTAATTTATACTCACACCCGCCCGAAACACATTCCATTATTTCAGCGGCTTGGGTATTAAACGTCAAAGTACTCGGCAATATAACGCCTACTGATTTTTTAGTCCCATCAGACATAGTAAAACTGTGGCTAACACAGTTGCCATCAAAATACACATTAGCCACAGTTGTTAAATTAACTGTATTCATTACTGTAGTAATAGCCATATTATTTTTTCACCTTAGCTATTGCTTTTTTAACTACTTTACTAGTTGTTAGAGTTGTTTTACCGTTTACTTCATTGTCTGTTTTATTGTCTGTTTTACTCATTACTTTAGTAACAGTTTTAACTACTTTAACGGCTTTGGGTATAGCAACGGTCTTTTTAACTGTTGTAACTTTAGTTGCAGGTTTAGTTACAGACTTAGCTATAATTTTTATAGATTTATTGGTAGTAGGTGTGTTTTCGCTGTCACGGGATTGCTTTAAATTGCCTGCAATTCGCATTCTAAGGGCATTTAATTTAATAAAACCCGCTGCATCGGCTTGATTGTATGCCCCACCATCATCATCAAAACTAGATATATTCTTATCAAATAAACTGTCTGTCAAACTTTCACGGCTAACACACATGACAGTACCTTTATACAGTTTAAGCTTAACCGTACCATTAACTGTTATTTGACTGTGGTCAATTAAGCCTTGTAACAATTCACGTTCTGGACTAAACCAAAAGCCGTTATAAATTAATCGGCTATAGCGTGGCATTAAGTCATCTTTTAATGCCAACACTTCTCTGTCTAAAGTAATGGATTCAATCGCACGATGGCCTACTAGCATAATAGTTCCACCAGGGGTTTCATAACACCCACGCGACTTCATACCCACAAAGCGATTTTCAACTTTGTCTAAACGGCCAACACCATGAGTACCACCGATTTTGTTGAGTGTTTCTAAAACAGTAGCAGGCGACATATTGACTCCATCAATCGCTACGATATCACCTTTAGCATAAGTTAATTCAATAAACTGTGCTTTATTAGGGGCTTTTTCTGGGCTAACTGTCAAACGCCACATTGAATCTTCAGCTTCAAAAGCTGGGTTTTCTAATACACCGCCCTCATAACTAATATGAAGTAAGTTAGCATCCATACTATACGGTGCACTGCCTTGTCGCTTTTTAAAATCAACTGGAATATCATGTTTGTCAGCATAAGCCAGCATAGATTCTCGGCTAGACAATGACCACTCACGCCATGGAGCAATCACTTTGACATTCGGCATCAGGGCATAAGCCCCCAATTCAAAACGCACTTGGTCATTTCCTTTACCCGTTGCCCCATGGCTAATCGCATCGGCTTGAGTCTGTTTAGCAATCTCTACTAAACGCTGGGCAATTAAAGGGCGGGCAATTGAAGTACCTAACAAGTATTCACCTTCATAGACCGTATTGGCACGAAACATGGGAAATACAAAATCACGTACAAACACTTCGCGTAAATCTTCAATAAAAATATTTTCAGGTTTAATGCCCATTTTAATGGCTTTAGCACGGGCAACTTCAATCTCTTCACCTTGACCAATGTCAGCGGTAAAAGTAATGACTTCACACTGATATTCATCTTGTAGCCATTTTAAAATAATGGAAGTGTCCAAACCGCCGCTGTAAGCCAAAACGACTTTATTGATTTTAGGTTTATTGTGTGTGTTGTGAGATTGATTCGATGTCATGAGTAAGCCTGTACAGTCCTATATAATTGAAATTAAAGTGAAGTGAATTAAAGTGAAGTGAATTAAATAATAAAAATAAATTGTAATAGCTATTTATATATTTAAATGGTTGAAGTTGCTTAAACCACAATGAACAACGTCACCAATAATCATGATGCTGGGGCTTTTTAAGCCCTCTTGAACAATCGTATCAGACAAATTACCCAAAGTCATAAAACATTGTTTTGATAACCCTGCTCCACTGCCACCACTGGCATTTTGCACAACAACCGCAGGGGTATCCGCAGGCAGCCCACCATTTAACAATTGTTTCTGAATGTAAACCACATGGGTCATTCCCATATAAATGACCAAAGTCATACGACTGGCAGCCAAAGCCTGCCAATTAACAGATACAGCAGCAGAGTTAGCATCTGAAACCGCTTGCCCGTGCCCTGTTACAAATATCACGCCTTGGGTATAGCTGCGATGTGTCAGCGGTACATTCATTTGCGTAGCTGCTGCTAAACCACTGGTAATACCATTAATAACTTCGCATTCAATACCAGCAGCACGCAGGGTTGCTAACTCTTCGCCACCACGGCCAAAAATATACGGATCACCACCTTTAATGCGTGCAACAATTTGACCCGCTAAGGCTTCTTGTACCATCATTGATTCAATAGCAGATTGAGGAGTACTGCTACATCCGCCCCGCTTACCCACATAAATAATACGAGTTTCAGGCTGTGCATGTTGTAGTATGGCAGGATTAACCAAATCATCAACCATTAAAACGGTAGCTCGTGCAATGGCTTTAGCGGCTTTAAACGTTAATAATTCGGGGTCACCTGGTCCGGCACCAATTAAATAAACTTTACCGCATTGAGGTGTTAAAGGGTTTAAAATCATACGTATATTTTACATAGCTTATTTAGACGCTGTTTGTAGATTTAGCACAGTAAGTGATTGATTGATAACCGTCTTTGGTACTAAGTCTCCTCGCACACCACAAGCAAAGCATAAACTACTGACAACACACAATGCACTGTATTTAATGGCATATTTAAGAATGTGTTTGATATATTTATTATTTGAACAAATTACACTATTTTTTGAAAGAATTTTCATGACATCTCGTATTAATTTATCTGAAACCAGTGATTTTTTACCCCGTGCACAAGCTGTATTAAACCAATTAGAACTTACATTGGAACAAATTTTTGAATCGTTTGACTTAGATATTGATATTGAACGCAGTGGTGGCGTGTTAAATATACATGTTAATACCCATACAACGCTGGTAATTAATCTACAGTCCCCGATGCAACAAATATGGTTAGCCACACCTTACGGTGGGTTTCACTATACATGGAATAATCAAGACTGGCTAAATACACGGGGTGGTTTATCATTTTATGCACAATTAGCACGCGATTTAAGTATTATCACTGGAAAAGATATTTTTTTAATACAAAAATAATCATAAATTAGTTATTACTAGTTATTTATACTTATTAATATTAATATTGTTGTTGATAAATGCTTATATCGACCTTACACCAAAAATAGCTGTCCCTACTCTAATATGTGTAGCCCCGTATGCAATTGCAGACATAAAATCCTGACTCATTCCCATTGAAAGTACATCAAATGATTCAGCTATATTGCTAGGCAAACTTTGTCGTAAATTTTGATACAAAATCGCCATACGCTCAAAAGCCAAAGGACTGTTTTTTTCAGGAATACACATTAAGCCGCGTACTTGTAAGCGTGGGAGTTGAGCTACAGCTAATATCAATATTAATGCATCTTCAGGCAATATACCACTTTTACTAGACTCATTATCAATATTAATTTGTATCAATACATTCATATTTAATAAATGCTTAGGGCGTTGTTCTGATAAGCGTTGTGCAATTTTTACACGGTCAATCGTATGTATCCAATCAAAATGCTCGGCGACTAAACGTGTTTTGTTGCTTTGAATAGAACCAATCATGTGCCATACTAAATTAGGCAACTCTTTTTTTAAGTATGTGATTTTATCAACGCCCTCTTGAACATAATTTTCGCCAAAATGTACTTGTTCTGCACTGGCTGCTAATTGAATATTCGCCACTGTTTGGCGTTTACTGACTGCGATTAAAGTCACGCTTGGGGTAACATACGGGTATTGACTAATAGCGTTATTTATCATTGCTAGTGTTGTTTGTAAATTATTTTGAATTGTATTATCACTCATATTTTTTAATGGCTCATCTTTTCTATAAAGTAGCATTAAAATTACAATATTACAATATAAGTAGTAGGATTTGTTTAGTATCTAATGTCTACAGTTAATAAGTTAATAGTTAATGTTTGCAGTTTAAAATATTTAAAATATTTAAAATATTAATTGTAATATTTTAGTATGCGATACGTATTTGTAATATTTGTAGTTTAAATTCATTTAAAAAAGGCTCACAGATGGATGTTTCAGATTTACTTAATTTTATGGTAAAGAATAAAGCGTCAGATTTACACTTGTCGGCTGGTTTACCCCCGATGATTCGTGTTAATGGTGATATGCGTAAAATTAATTTACCCGCTATGACTCACGAAGAAACACACCACATGGTGTACGATATTATGAGTGATGCCCAGCGTAAACAATATGAGGATACTTTTGAGTGTGATTTTTCATTTGAAATTAAAGGCGTATCTCGTTTTCGTGTCAATGCGTTTAAGCAAAACCGTGGGGCGGGTGCTGTTTTTCGTAGCATTCCCTCTAAAGTACTAACACTAGAAGAGTTAAATTGTCCGCCAATATTTAAAGCTATTGCCGACCAACCTCGGGGCATCGTTTTAGTCACAGGACCTACAGGTAGCGGTAAATCAACTACATTAGCAGCTATGGTTGATTATTTAAACACGAATAACCAATCGCACATTTTAACGATTGAAGACCCCATTGAATTTGTGCACGAAAGCAAAAAAAGTTTGATAAACCAACGCGAAGTCGGTTCACAAACGCAAAGCTTTAAAAATGCCCTAAAGTCTGCATTACGCGAAGATCCTGATATTATATTAGTGGGTGAATTACGTGATTTAGAAACTATTAGCTTAGCCTTGACTGCTGCCGAAACAGGGCATTTAGTGTTTGGTACACTGCATACCAGCAGCGCTGCTAAAACAGTTGACCGTATTATTGACGTATTTCCTGCCGCTGAAAAAGAAATGGTACGAGCGATGTTATCAGAAAGTTTACGTGCAGTTATTTCACAAAGCTTGTTAAAACGTAGTAACGGCGATGGTAGAATAGCAGCCCATGAAATTATGATTGGTACACCTGCTATTAGAAACTTAATTAGAGAAAATAAGGTTGCACAAATGTACAGTATGATGCAAACAGGCACGCAACACGGTATGCAAACTTTAGATCAGTGTTTATTAAGCTTAGTCCGCAGTGGGCAAGTTTCAATGGACGAGGCACGCACCTATGCACAACAAAAAGAAAGCTTTGTAGGCTAATAAGCTAAAAACTTATCAATATAATCTTGGCTTTACTGGGTTTTAGATTGACTAAAAATTTGGTTTAACTTACCTTTGAAAAATTAAACTTTAATTTAACTTGGGTTTAATTTAATAATTACTAAAAAATAAAACCATACTATGGAACGCGAACAAGCCACTACCTTCATGCACGAGCTACTACGCTTGATGCTTAACAAAAATGGTTCTGACTTATTTATTAGCGCTGATTTTCCAGCGGCATTTAAAATTGATGGTCACTTAACCCCTGTATTTGCACAAAAGCTAACCCCTATGCAGACTGCCTCGTTAGTCCGAGCAATGATGAATGATAAGCAAGCCGCCGAATTTGAAGCGACTAAAGAATGTAATTTTGCTATTTCCCCTAATGATATTGCACGGTTTAGAGTCAATGCTTTTTTACAACAAGGCCGTGTCGGTATGGTTTTACGTGTGATTCAGCAGACAATTCCAACCTTAGACGATTTACAAATGCCTGTGATTATGAAAGATTTATCGTTCACTAAGCGTGGAATTATCTTGTTGGTAGGTGCAACAGGCAATGGTAAAAGTACTACTTTAGCAGCGATGGTAGATCACCGTAATACGCATACTTTTGGTCATATTATTACAGTAGAAGACCCCATTGAGTTTGTTCATACGAGTAAAAACTGCTTAGTTACACAACGTGAAATTGGTGTTGATACTGATAACTGGGATATTGCTTTGCGTAATAGCTTACGTCAAGCCCCTGATGTGATTCAAATTGGAGAAATTCGTGAGCGTAGCACTATGGAACAAGCCATCGCAATGGCAGAGACAGGTCATTTAGTGTTAGCCACTTTACATGCAAATAACTCTAATCAAGCCTTAGACCGTTTAATTAACTTTGTGCCTGATGAAAAACGACAACAGTTACTGATTGATTTATCTTTGAATTTGAAGGCAGTTATATCTCAACGCCTAATTCCTTTAGAAGACAGTAAAGGTAGAATCCCTGCAATGGAAATTTTGATTCAAACACCGTTAATATCAGAATTAATAGAGAAAGGCGAAATTACTGAAATTCGTGAATTAATGAAACGCTCAACTGAATTAGGTATGCAGACTTTTGACCAATCATTATTTAGTCTATTTGAACAACATTTAATTAGTGAAGCAGACGCGCTACGCAATGCTGATAGTATTAATGACATACGCTTACGTATGAAACTAGAAGGTAAACGATTAAAAAATAATACTGATGATGCCATCAAACATTTAGAAATTGAAGCTTAAATACTATCTTTGCATAAACCTTATATCTTATATAAGCCTTGTAAAATAAGCTTTATAAATTTTAATTAAACAACGAATGATACACAATACAAACACCCCCTTAACTATAGCTAGTTTTAGTAGTGTAGACTTAATGGGCAATACAATTGCTTTAAGTGATTACCTCGGGCGTGTAGTATTGATAGTCAATACAGCGAGCTTATGTGGTTTCACACCTCAATATCAAGGGTTTCAAGCACTGTATGACCACTATAAAACACGGGGATTTATTGTCTTAGCTTTCCCGTGTAACCAATTTGGTGGGCAAGAACCCACTGATAAACCTACCGTTAATATATCTTGCGAAGTAGGTGGGGAGTGTGATACACATTTTGCGATTAATTTTCCAATTATGGCAAAAGTTAATGTCAATGGTAAAAACACTGACCCTTTGTATGCTTGGTTAAAAAAGAGTAAACGTGGTGTATTGGGTACATCCAGTATTAAATGGAACTTTACTAAATTTTTAATCAAAAAAGACGGTACTGTATTTAAACGCTATGGTTCAATCACTAAACCACACGCTTTGAAAAACGATGTTGAATATTTACTAAAGCAATAAATATTTAATGTTAAATAGCAAATAGCAACATTGAATACTTATTAAATTACTAAACTAAAAACTATTATTACTTTATAGTAAACATCATCAATACCTGTACTCATGCTTGCATCTTCTCTTTACATATATTTAACATTAAAGACGTTTCATATTTTATTTGTAACCAGCTGGTTCGTTGGTTTATTTTATGCACCACGTATTTTAGTCAATATGGCTCAAGAAATAGCAGCAGACAATAACCCTGCTGTACTGGCTCGTTTAGAGTTAATGCTGCGTAGATTATTGCGTTTTACTACTATTTTGGCAGTCCCTGCTGTCGGGTTTGGAGTCGCTATGGTTTTAACGGGGTTTATTCTGATACCCACTTGGTTATGGCTAAAATTAATATTAGTTTGCTCTATTATTGGTTACCACCATAGTTGTTATAGTTTACTTAAACGTTTTTTAAAAGGGCAAGCCCGCTCCGTACGTTGGTATAAAATTTATAACGAACTACCTGTACTTATTATGTTGGCCATTATTGCATTAGTACTATTTAAACCGTAATTGACACACCTTATATGACCACCTTAAAACTTCCCTCTAGACCCACACACTCTATTATTCAAACAGATACTGTGGCAGTACACAGTGCAAGCGGCTTGCGTGCACGGGTACAGGCTAAAAATAATGGAACTAATATTAAAAAAATAACCGATAAAAGTACGAAGGAAAGCACAAAGAGAAATACGGCAATAAAAGAATCAAACATCAAAAGTAAAAGTATTAAATATACTGCTAGAACAGATTCAAATAGTAATATGAATCAAACAACACCCCATCACTATAAACCCAAAACTGATTACCGTGAGGGGACTAATTATGGTCAAAAAACCTCATTTACACCGCGTAATACCCCTAAATTAACGGATACACTTGATGTAGATAAAGGGTTTTATGGTACGGGTATGAGTTATAGAGAAGCAGCAACGCGGCGTGTAGAGCAAAAGCAAGCTAAATTAGCCCGCCAAAATGATACAACACCCGCCCGTCAATATACCCGCGACCTTGAGTATGCTATACGGCAACATACTCAATCCAATACAGGCGTACTTAAACCTTGGCAAGGCGGTGAACGCACTCTTAACACTATTATTCAAGAAGATATCTATGCAGCCCAGCCTTTTTTTGCCTCGTGTCCGCGTGGTCTAGAATGGGCTTTAGTACAAGAATTAGAGGCTATGAATATCACCGTAGTTAGCCGTGTTGCCAGTGGTGCAATGCTATCGGCGACTTGGGAACAAATAACGTATGCCAATACACACAGCCGTATTGCAAGCCGTTTTTTATGGCAATTGTCTACAAACAATGTGCGTGATGAACAAGATATTTATACACAAGCAGCCCGTATTCCTTGGGAAAATTTTTTCAATTGGGACTGCACTTTAAAAGTCAGTACGGTAGGTATTCGTGCTGAAGTACGTAGCTTAGAATTTGTAACCTTGCGTATTAAAGATGCTATTTGTG
>JAYWHD010000052.1:0-11656 GCA_043777895.1 Betaproteobacteria bacterium
ATTGATGAAATAATTAATGCGATTAAAAGCCGTATTGATATATGGCACGTAGTGCCTTTAAGCGGTGTGCGTAGTGTACCCGTGTCTGATTTGGCACAACATTTACAGGCACAAGGCATTGCACTGAATGCGATTAAAACGTATAAATCAGTGGCAGCGGGTTATGATGCTGCGTTGGCAGCGTGTAAAACCAATGAACATCAGCAAACCGACCGTGTAATTGTGTTTGGTTCGTTTATGACTGTTGCGGCGGTGATGCAACATAAAAAAATCACAACAACATAAATAAAGAGTAAAGAGTCTGTTACGTGAATTTTTTAAATATTTTAAATCCTGAACAATTAGCGGCCGCAACAGCACCTGCCGATAAAAGCACCTTGGTATTGGCAGGGGCGGGTAGTGGCAAAACCCGTGTATTAACCACCCGTATTGCGTGGTTAGTGCAGTCTGAACAAGCCAGTCCAGAGCAAATATTGGCGGTTACTTTTACTAATAAAGCCGCCAAAGAAATGTTATTACGAATTAGTACACAGTTGCCGATAAATATTCGTGGTATGTGGGTGGGTACTTTTCATGGGTTGTGTAACCGCTTTTTACGCTCGCACTATCGCGAAGCGACTTTGCCTGAATCGTTTCAAGTCTTAGACAATCAAGACCAATTGTCAGCAGTTAAGCGACAATGCAAAATTTTAGGTATGGACGATAAATTGTATCCGCCTAAACAAGCCCAATATTTTATTAATAATGCTAAAGAAAATGGCTTGCGTCCTGATGCGGTAATTATCAAAGATGCCATTAGCCGTCAATATGCCGCAGTATATGTCGCTTATCAAGCCCAGTGTCAGCGTGAAGGTGTACTAGACTTTTCAGAATTATTGTTATTAACGTATGAAGTATTAGCCAAACATGCAGGTTTAAGACAACACTATCAGTCGCGTTTTCGGCATATTTTGGTAGATGAATTTCAAGATACCAATGCTTTGCAATATGAATGGCTTAAATTATTATCGGGTGTAGGACAATGGGCGAGTGAATTTACCGTTCCTGCCAGTGTGTTAGCCGTGGGTGATGATGACCAAAGTATTTATGCATTTCGTGGGGCGAAAGTCGGCAATATGCAAGATTTTGAGCGTGAGTTTAAAGTAGTAGAACGCATTAAATTAGAGCAAAATTATCGTTCAGTCAGCCATATACTCAATTGTGCCAATGGCTTAATTACCCATAATACCCAACGTTTAGGAAAAAAGTTGTGGACTGCATTGGGTGATGGCGATAAGCCCCGTGTATTTGAAGCCCATAGTGATATAGAAGAAGCACGCTTTGTTGTTGAAGAAATAGGTGGGCAATTACGCGTGGGTACGCCTGCTAAACAATTAGCGATTTTGTACCGCAGTAACGCCCAAAGCCGCGTATTAGAACAAGCCTTGTTTAATGCTGCGATTCCTTACAAAGTGTATGGCGGCTTACGTTTTTTTGAACGGGCCGAAATAAAATCGGCATTAGCTTATTTGCGTTTAATGGAAAATCCGCACGATGACAATGCTTTTTTACGGATTGTTAATTTTCCGACACGCGGTATTGGTATGCGTAGTCTTGAGTCGCTACAAGCTGCCGCTCAAACGCAACAACGCAGTTTATATGCGTGTGTGTCCTTAATGTCGGGTAAAGTAGGTTCAGGTTTATTGGCTTTTGTACAGTTATTAGACGGTTTACGCTTTGCAACTTTGGGTATGACTTTACCTGAATTGGTGAGTTATGTCGTGATTCATAGCGGCGTTTTGGCGTATTATCAAGCAGAAAAAGAAGGGGCAGCACGGGTTGAAAATTTAAACGAACTCACTAACGCTGCCGCAGGGTTTACAGGGCAGGAAGGCTATGCTTCAGATGCAACAGGTACACAAAGCGAGCAAATGGTTCAGTTGCCCAGTCCTTTGGCAGGATTTTTAGCCCATGCCAGTTTAGAAGCAGGCGACAATCAAGCACACACAGGGCAAGATGCTGTACAAATGATGACGGTACACGCCAGTAAAGGTTTGGAGTTTGATGCGGTATTTATTTGCGGGGTGGAACACGGCTTGTTTCCGCACGAAAATTCGGCAAGAGAATCTAAAGGTTTAGAAGAAGAACGCCGCTTAATGTATGTCGCTATTACGCGAGCAAGAAAGCGTTTATGGCTGACTTTTGCCGCCCGTCGTATGGTGCATGGGCAATCACGGTTTAGTAAAAAAAGCGAGTTTTTTGATGATTTGCCCGATGAAAACTTGCACTGGCTGACACCTAAAGACAATGGCTACAATACCGCTTACAACCAAGCTTTAAGCGGAACTGTGCCTTCGTGGGTTGGACGGAGTGATACGAAATATTGGGACAAAGACTCTACAACTAAACGGTTTGATGATGCAGATACAGGGCGAGGTGCACACGTGTTTGCGGCTAAAATCTTGGCGAAAAAAGCCCATCATTCAGACGCGTTATGGCGTGTAGGGCAAACGGTATCGCACGCTAAATTTGGTCACGGCTTAATTATGGCTTTAGAAGGTTCAGGCAATGATGCAAGAGCAAAAATAAACTTTTCGGCAGTCGGTATTAAAGTACTTATATTAAATCTAGCAAAGTTAGAAAGGGCGTAAGCCGCCTGTATGAGAGGGCGTATATCATGCATTAGGAAACCAGTCTTTTTTTAGTATTTCTTCAATGGTGTACGGGCAGTTAAGGGGAAAAGTTTTTAAACTTAAGTTTGTTTCAGATGATGCAAGCTCACGTGCATTAGAGTAAGCTTTTTCTAAGTAGTGTGTAGGCACGTTCTGTAGGCTTGGGCTTTCATCAATTAAATCATTAATTTCAATTCTTGCATTTAAAATACTTGTTTTCCAGCTATGGCTTTGAATATCACTTTGAAACTGCCATTTTAATAAGTGCATAATTAAGTTTTTTAAGTGGTTTTGTATTGCGTGTCGCTGGCTGCGTCCCATATCTTCTATTTCTTCAATCAAATGTTCAATGTCCAGCTCACTTAAGCGTCCTTGCTTAAGCAAATTAATATTTTTTTGTCCCCAAAGATATAAATCTTTGTTATAAGTCTCCTGCAATGTCATTGCTTGCATGTGTACACGCCTTTAATTTTTAATCTTAATGAATATTGATTTGATTAATATTAAATATTTTAATTTATTTTTAGTTTTGTATGTTTTAATTTTTTTATCGGAGGGGGTACGCCAAAGGCGGGGGGTTGGTATAAGACTGCTACTACTACACCCACCCCGTCAGGCTTTGCCTGCCACCCCTCCAAGGGAGGGGAATTAAAACTATTTAATACTATGAACTTAAATTATATTAACTGTAAAACATTCCCCTCCACTGGAGGGGTACACCAAAGGCGGGGGGTGGTTGCTATAAAGTCTTGCTATATACCCACCCCGTCAGGCTTTGCCTGTCACCCCTCCAAGGGAGGGGAATTTACTACACGTTCCAGTTAGACCACATATCCCAGTCTGCTATAATTAATATTATAACATACCTATTAAATTACTTGTTCCAGCTAGACCACATATCCCAGTCTGCTATAATACAGACAATGACAAACAAGTTGTTACCGTAGTTCCAGCTAGACCACATATCCCAGTCTGCTATAATAGCTCGTTGTAGTGTACTTGCTCAAATGAAGTTCCAGCTAGACCACATATCCCAGTCTGCTATAATAGCAACGCCATAAACCCTTGTAAATCAAGGGTTTATTCGCATTTAAGCCTAAAAAAATTCCCTATATTTAGTATAAATCAAATGGGTCAGGGGCAGTTTTTATGCCCGCTCTTTTTCCATTTACATAATTAATCATGCGTTCATATTGTTTATCTGTAAACTGTAACACGCTAATTTTACCGCCTTTGGGTAATAGTGCCTCAATTTTTTTAATGTGAGTGGCTACACTTTCACTATTGGCACAAAACTTTATATATACTGAAAACTGTGCCATTTCAAAGCCCATATTTAATAAGTTTTTTCGAAAACCGCTGGCGGCTTTACGGTCATCAGCGGTTTCGGTAGGTAAATCAAACATCACACATAACCACATAATTCGGTATCCTGATAACATAATTAAGTCTTAACATAAGCCCATGCTTGGGCGGGTGATGACAACGGTAAATCAAGGGTGTTGCGTTCACCCAAATACAACAAAGCTAACGAAGTAGCTAGCTTTTGTACACACACTAAAGCAGGCGTTTGCCCAGCATCAGTTGGCAAATCGGTATACACCGCGTGTACCAATTGCTTTTTAATGGCAGGTGTTAATTCAGTGTTACCGGCTTGTTGGCATTGCCACACTACACGGTCAATACACGGACGAAACGGTTCCATTAAATCATCTACCAAACGCATGGCATTGCCTTCATTGCTGTGATGAACCCCCAACGTGGGGTGTAAGCCTGCGGCTATCACTGCTCGTGCCGTACAAGCCCGTAATACGGTATAGCCATAATTTAGTAAACTGTTTAAACCTGCCATACTTTGGTCGCGTCTAAAGTCTTTACCCAACAAGGCTTGCCAATACCGCCTTGCACCTATTGCTTCGGCATTGCCCGTATCGCCGCTTTTAACTTGGTCAATTAAACAACTTAAAGGCTTAGGGTCACCGCCCACGCTGGCAAGTACGTTGGCTTGTTGTTGCAATTTAGCTTTAATAATTTGTGTCCATATTTGTTTATGGGTGGGTTTACTGGCGGCAATTTGTGCATCAAACCGTTTGGCTTGTTGATAATTGCCTTCAATCGGCATTAGCATACCTACGGCATTGTGATTAGCAGCACACACTACCAAAGGGGCATTGCGTTCTGACAAAGCCACTAACACCGCATTGCTATAACTGACTCCGTGAGCATTGGCAATCACCGCCACAATGTCATCAAGTGGCACTCTGCCCATTAAATCGCGTTCTTCACCTGTGCTGTAAATCGCTAAAAATCCGCGTTCAATACACAAATAACGGGCATTATCGGCAATCTCTACAATCCGTCCAATCATAAAAATCTCCTTATTTGATAGCAAACATACCCCCCCAAAGGGGTTGGTTGCTATAAAGTTTGTTACTACACCCACCCCGTCAGGCTATGCCTGCCACTCCTCCAAAGAGGTGAATTAAAACTATTTAATACTATGAGCTTTAAATCATATTAACTGTAAAACATTCCCCTCCACTGAAGGGGTACGCCGAAGGCGGGGGTGGTTCTTAGCACTGTACTACACCCACCCCGTCAGGCTATGCCTGCCACCCCTCCAAAGAGGTGAATTAAAACCATTTATTACTATGACCTTAAACTATATTAACTGTAAAATATTCCCCTCCACTGGAGGGGTACGCCAAAGGCGGGGGGTGGTTTTTTAGCACTGTACTATACCCACCCCGTCAGGCTATGCTTGCCATCTCTCCAAAGAGGGGAATTAAAACTATTTAATACTATGACCTTAAACTATATTAACTGTAAAACATTCCCCTCCACTGGAGGGGTACGCCAAAGGCGGGGGGTGGATTCTTACCGCCGCACCACACCAATTTCATTGACCGTAATTTTTTGAGCTTGGGTTTTTTGTAATGAGCCAGTTAGTTTAGTAGTATAGGAAAAAGTATCCGTTTTACTAAGGTTACGGGCAGAGACATTGGCTTCATTGTGCGGTGCAAAAATCATTTGCCCACTGGTTGAACCTACGGCTACAAATCGCATAATCTTCCATACGCCCTCAATGTTCATGCGTACCATATCATTAATCATTAAACGCATCACCAAGGGTTTACCGTCTTGGGTTTTTGTCGGGCGTCGCAATTGTTGATAGCCTGCGGTTTGCCCTAAACGGCGTATCACTTGATAGGCTTCAAACGTAGTGATGACTTTTCCTTCCCATTTGCCTGCGTCATTTTGCCAAATTTCAATGCAGTCATTGCTACCGCCGACATAGCCTTTATAGGGCAGTGGTACACCGTTTTGGTCTACACCATGGCGGGTTCGGGCTTGTTTGCTGGTTGAATTGATTTCAATAACTTTTTTGTTTTCCTTAACTTTAGTACGATGAGTATCGCCTTCTTTTAATACACGCCTTTGTACTTTGCCATCACCTAACACACCCCATGCAGTCTCTTCGTGCATTGCCCCTTCATAGCTGTGATTGGGTTTAAAACTGACCGTAATACCCGCTAAACCACGTTCAATATGTTCGCGGTAGCTTGCCCACGGATACTCTAGGCTGTCTAATAGCCTAGTCATACCCTGTTCTTTGGCACGGCTATTGGCACGGGAAAACTTTTGCAGCAAAGCCGTATCAGTAATACCAATTACGGCAGCGTCAAGTGCATGATGGCGGTAGTCATTGCGGTTTTTGGTTTCATCACCAGACAACAAATGGTTTAGACCAAATTTGCCACGAATTAAAGCAGTCATACGGCCCGGAATGGCTCGCACGGCATCACGGGCTGGGCAAATTAAAGCGACATATTCACGGGCGATTTTAGACAAATAAGCTGTATCATTTAAAGCCCGTGCCATAAAGTTGCCGCCTTCTTCGCCTAACCACTGGGCATATCCATCAGCTGCAAAACGTTTACGTTTATTGATGGGCATTGTTTTGACCCGTTCTAAAAGTGCTTCATAGTCATAGCCATCGCTTGACTGCCCAAAAGCTTCAAATGGCGTGCGGTTGCCTTTGTAACGGTTAGCCCTAGCCATGGCAACTGTTTTATTGTGCAAAGTATCATCAAATGTACGGGCATAAGGCAAAATATGCTCAATTTCTACGTGGTGTGATAACAAAGTTTGAATACAGATTTGTTCACCGGTATAAGGGCATTGACGCATTTTTGGGTCATTAAAATTGAGTTCTTGCCATAATTGCATTTTTTGCGACAAGTCGCGTTTTTTAGATTTGTCTAAATGGTCGGCATTTAAACCCAGTACTTGGCAGGCTTGTATCAGCAAGGCGTCATTGCGTGTTTGATTATGCTTTTGTTCTTTTAAAATAATATCTTTTCGTGCTTTGCTAATTTTTAAATCACGCGTAACTTCTAAAATAACTTCGCTAGGGTGTCCATACGTTTTAATTAAAGCATTGACTACGCGGCGGACTTGGTTTAAGCCAATATGTACTGTAGGATTGTTAATACGGCCATAACATTTTTCATCAGAATCATTGGGGTCGTTCGTGCCAAAACCGACTGAACGGCTTAAGGCTTTGCCGTAATAAGGCAGTTCATCTAAGACTTCGCCATCGCGGCTGCTGGATAAATCGCTGTGGCTGTCAAATCCAGCGGCTAAAACGGCTTTGTCATAAGTAATTACCGAGGCTTTTAACGGTACAAGAATACGGTTTATGGCAGCCGTTGATAAGCTACCGTAACCATCGGGCAAACGTTTTTCTTCAATACGGCTGGCAGTGGCTTCATCAATGTGTGTGTTGTCCATTAACCATTGAATGAGCGTATTTTTATTTTCTTCATTTAACAGATTATTTACAATTGAGTCTTGAAAGTGGCTATCAAAGCTATTCCAACGTGTGCCAAAAGCATTGTCAGCACATAAATTAATCGCAGTTAAGTTGCCTTTTAAGTGGTCGCGTTTGCTTTCTTCTAAATTAAATGCGGTCTCTTTAGGCAGTTTAAGCAGCTTGATAATCGCTTTAAATGTTAATCTAGATGTGTTGTTGAGTGCTTCAAAAACACTATTTCTTTGTGCCAAATTTAAAGCGGTTGAGCTTAAGTCAGCGTTTAAATAACGCAGATTATTCAATTCCTGTAACATTCTAAACTGTTGCGTACTCGGTAAAGCGTGTGGGGCGCGTTCTTCAGTAGGGATAAGGGTACATCGCCCTGCTTGCACAGGTTTTAATGGGCGTTGAAACAGTAAAATATCTTTTAATTGAGTATAGGCATCAAGGGTATATAAAGTAGCATTTGAAGTATTTTCTTTTTGATTGATATGGGCTTGTGCTTGCCATAAAGTATCAAATTCGGCTTCAATCATACTGCGGTCAATATATAAATCATAGGTTGCGTCTTTTTTACCTGCGTTACGTGGACGCGCCCGTGTACCTTCGCGTTTTAAATGTCGTTGATTAAGGTATTCGCCCACTGTGCGTAAGCCTTGGGTGTTTAAGGTGGTTTTTAGTGCGGTAATTGCTCCTTTTAATGCCCCGGTATCTACCTCTTTGCCTGTACTGTTTGTAGCAGATTGATCGGTTTTTCGGTTACTTTTAAAACCACGGCGTTGGTTTAAATGGAATATAGCTCGACCAAATTCAGCAGGTGTCAGCAGTGCATCTAAACCTTTAGCCCTTAAAGCATAAGGGTCTAATGTAGCCAGTGTTAAGCGTTCTTTAGTATTAATAGGCCAAAAATTAAAATTAATTAACGCCCGTTCCATCTGTGCTTTACGTTTTAATAAACGGTCACGGCGGCGGCGTTGCAAGCGTGCAGTACGGCGAGTAACGGCTAATGATTCACCTGATTTTGGAACGCGGCCATCTGAAAAAATACGTACGCCCATTTTAACAATGGCATAAGGTTCATTGTTTGGGTTAATACGTAAAACGCACCAACCTAATGACGTTGTGCCTATGTCTAATGCCAAGCGATAGCGAAGATTTCTCACCATAGTATTTTGAGGGGTATTTGTCATTGTATTCATGGTGTAATAGTCTGTATATAGAGTTTTATGGGTATAGTTATGTGTGTATAGTTGTGTAATTATCGTAAATATCTGATGATATAAACCATAAGTTATAAACCATAAACAATTGTAATTGTTTGATATGTTGTACAATATTAGTGATTAGTTGACTGGGATATGTGTTTTTACCTGCTAACAAGCAATACGTTTTACGTAAAGCACCCAATGAAAAAGCCGCTATATGCGGCTTTTTTTCGTCAAATGTATAGGATGTAACTCAAATATTTTGTGTCATATTGTACAAAATACCGTAAGAATAGCGTCTCAATCACAAGGCAATTAAATGAATAGACTGCACACACTCTGCGTTTACACCCCTCATCAAAGTATCAAAACTACTCACAACTAACTTGAAAATTAAACTGAATATCGGAAATGCCAGCGGATCCATATAAATAGTCTTGCTTTATACGATGATTGTTTCAATTGTTTTAATTGTTTTAATGGTTGAATGATTGAATGATTGAATGATTGAATGGTTTAATTACTTTAGTTTTTAAGTTTTTTAATATTAGCAGCCGCTTCCATTCTGAGTAATAAGTTATTGTCCTTAGTTATTTCTTCAAATTTCTGCAAATTATTATCATTAATTAAAACTACATTTTTTTCTATCTCTTCCATAGTTTTAGCATTATTATTTATCTTTGCGTAAATAGTATCAGCATTAGTTGATCGTAAATTAATATTACGCTTTAATTTTTCTTGAATTTTTTCATTCAAATTTGATTGAACATCTTCATATATTGAAGTGAGGTGTACAAAACACTCCATCACAAGTTGTGTTCTTTTCAAAGGTGATTGCTCTTGATTAACAAGATAATTATGCTCAGAGGTATAAAACTGTTTAAATTTAACTAAAAATTCGGCACGCTCTTGATTTGAAATATTTGAAATATCTGTAGCTAGATTATTAGATAAATATGTACTGACCTTTGTTTGATATTCAGTATTTCTAAAATCATTGCTACTTAAGTCCTTAAGTCTTTTTATGTTAGCAACTATTTCCATTTTGAGTAGTGCATTATTATTTTTAGTGATTTCGCTAAATTTCTTTAAGTTGTTTTCATCTATTAAAACTATATTCTTCTCTACTTCTTCCATAGTTTTAGCATTTTTATTTAAGTTTATACGAAAAGCATCAGGATCAATTGATCGCAATTTAACATTACCCTTTAAGTTTTGTTGAATTTTTTTATTTAATGTTGACTGAACATTTTCATGTATTACAGTAAATTTTCTTGAGTATGCTGTTACAAATTGTGCTTTATTAAAAAATGGTAGGTCTTGCTTGATGAGATAATTGTACTGAGATGTGTAAAATCCTTTAAATTTAATTAAGAGTTCTGTACGTTCTTGAATTGAAGTGATTAAAGTGTCTGAATTATCTGTAGCTAAATAACCACTTAAATGTGGGTCAGCCACTATGTGATGTTGGGCATTTTTAAAATCATTTTTACGTAGCGAATTAAGGTAAGGAGTGTATAGATCGTTTAATTTATCTATCATTATTCTTGCATTTGCGTCATTTTGCCGGCTAATAATACCTGTCAATCCCTGTAAGCTTACCGCAGAAAAATTATCAACATTAATTTCTTCAAGCTTCATAAAACTTAACGGGGCAAATAACGGGGTAGCAGTATTAGGTTCTGCTGGGGCAGCAATTAACTTTAGCTTAACTGCTTCGCTATATCTAGACCTAACTACTTCCTCTACTTGAAGAATAAATTCCTTAAAATCAACAGATTTTTTGAAAGCCTCTGAAGGGCTGCCAGCCATAATACTCTTAACATCGTTAGTGTATTGTTGTAACGAATCTATTACATGTTTATATATTTTATAATTTTCGGTGTTTTTTAAATTTATTGTGCCTATATATTCATTTATTGGGATAGTGGAGGACGCAATGCTTGTATCCTCTTTTACAAGTAAAGCATATACTGCTTTATTAAACTGGTCAATAGTTACCTTCTGCTTATCGTTATAATTAGGATCGTTAAAAATAACTTGATTACCTTCTACCCCAATCAACAAAACTGCATGACGGTTAGTAAAGGTATTGCCACTAATCATTCCATTGTAAATTGAAGTATCAATACCTGTTTTATACTTACTCAGTAATTTATTTAAGATTTTAGGGGTTAGTTTATGTACGTACTGTGAAATAGGTGTTAATCCTTGCGTTACAATTGCGTCTAGATGAGTAAGGCCTTTAAAATTTCTGTATGCATTCCACATTTTATTATTAGATTGTCTATAATCTGAGTCGCTATGTAGTCTTTCTCCACTAGGAGAGTTGTATACATTAAGTTCAGATGTGTTTATAAATCCCATCATTGCCATAACAGCAGCCCAACACAAACCACCCTCTCCATTTTTTTGGAATTTTTGAAGTGGTATCACACTATTTCCAATAGAGTCTAAAAAATAAGGCAAACCATACTGTCTTATTGATTTAGTTAAAATCACAGGAATGTCTAGGTCTATGTTGTAATATCCTGTAGTATTGGCAATACTACCCTCTGAATCTACACTGCTCACTGATTCGTCATCTGAACCTGTACTGTTTACTGATTCGTCATCTGAACCTATACTGCTTACTGACTCATTATCTGAATCATCGCGATGAATTACCACTCCATTATTTAGTCTTGTACTAGACAAACAACCCCCCCGTAAACGCAGTACCCTATTATTGAGTTCAGTATCAGTGAGTTTTTTAGGCGATATAGACCTCTTAAGCGAATGACTATTTTCACGAACCAGCAAGGCATTGTCTAATTTATAACGCTTGTTGTTGAAAGCCACCAGAGACATCGTCTTTCTACTCGGCTGATACGAATCGTTGTAAGCAATAAACGGTACGCCCCCGATATTTTGTACGCCCGTCAGTACAATCACGTGTGCAGAACGGGTTTTGTAACCGCCTAAAAATCCACCCGCAGCCCATA
>JAYWHD010000053.1:0-4021 GCA_043777895.1 Betaproteobacteria bacterium
CGTTAATGATTTTGGTTTAAATGCGATTGGAGTAGCCAGTATTACGGTACAAATGCCGATTTTGGTTGATGATTATCACCGTAATAAAGCAATGGGTGCGTTTGTGTTAATTGATACAGCCAGCCATCAAACAGTAGCAGCAGGTATGGTTCGTCTGGTTTAAGTAGATTTAACAATATTTAGGCAAAAATAACGCTTGACTATTTTTGCCTAAGTTATTTTTTATTGAACGCCTGGTATCGCGGGAGCCAAGCTAGTATTAGCCCCTAAAGAACGTCCCGCAGCTGCACGTATTGCCATCATTTGTGCTGCCTGAATAGCCGTAGTTGCCTGTGCTTGTTGATTTATAATCGCCTGTCTAGATTCAGCTTCATATCTAAGTCTTTCTATATTTTCTATTTGTGCTGCTTCTATTTGTGCCTGTATGGCAGCCTGCTCTTGTTGAGCCACCTGTTGTTCAATGACTCGTTGAGTTATAAAGTTGGGGTTTGAGGAATCTATAGCGTGATTGTTGGTACTGATTGAAGTCTTGTCTAAGATAAGCTCTGCTAATGTCAGTGTAGTTTTTGTGCCGTTTTGTAAAAGCGTAGCAGCTTTGTGTTGTACCGATAATAACGCTGCCCCATCGGGCAATTGTTTACCAACACGTAACAGTAATGCTCGGTCTTGATTTTTTTGAAGTAGGGCATAACTGGCTTTACCGGCCACTACTGTCCCTACTAAGTTCCATACACTGGTATCTCTACTTGATAGGGTGCTTAACCAAGCTGGGACAGTTGGAGTTAGTGGTGCAACACTGATAGTCTCATCAGCATCGGTAGTTACTAAAAGAGGCGAAGAACCATACAGCGTGTTTAACAGTGTATGTGTTATTAAGCCTAATAACAGTGCTAATAACAGGCTATTAATAAAGTATTTAACCACGTGTTTTTGTAGCCAAAAACTTGAATTTAATAGTTGAAGTCGCATTGTAAATTCCTTATATTGAATATTTTATGTTGAATATTTCATGCTGAATATTTTATAGCTTAGGGTTTATAGTTTATATTTTTTATAAGATTTAAATTTAATGACTTTCTCTACGTACACGTAAAGTGTGAGGTACACGGCGTAAACTACGATAAGCTTGCGCCAAATGTACACGGTCATTGACTGCAATTTGAAACAACATAGTTGCCATATTCCCAGGCTCATCTTCAGTTCGTACTTGACTAATATTACAACCTGCATCAGTAATAGCAGCAGCGACTTGTGCTAAAACACCTTTATCATTGCGTACATCAACCAATATACGCGTACAAAATGTTTCACCTTTGGTATCACCCCAACTTAAATCTAACCATAGATTAGGACTTTTATCACGCAGTTTACTACTACTATTACAGTCGTGTAAATGTACGCTTAAACTGCCGTCATGGTTAAGTTTGCCAATCACTGCATCACCTGGAATGGGTAAGCAACAGAGCGAATAATGCAGCCCTATTCCTTGAGTGCCTGCAATCGCTAAACGCTTTGAGTGAACAGATCCATCAATATTTTTATTGTTAACAATGTTATTATTAATATTAGTATTGTTAATATTGTTAATATTGTTAATATTGTTATTGTTATTGTTATTATTGTTATTGTTATTGTTATTTATTATTTTATAAAACGTTTGGGCAACTAATAAGGGCGGTCTCTTTCCTAAGCCAATTTCAATAAACAGTTCAGATTTACCGATTTTTATTGATGATTCAAGTAGTGCTGTTTCATGGTGTATGTGCAGTGTGTGTAAAGCTAATCCCCAGTCTTGATCAGTTAATGTATTTTCCGCAATACTTAAGTTAGACAGTGCAGCGGTTAATAGCGTTTGACCCAAACTAATAATAGTACTGTCCGTTAAGCCACGTATATAGTGCCGTACTTCTGCTCTTGCTTTTGCTGTTTTAATAAACTGTAGCCAATCGGGTTTAGGTTCAGAGGTCACCGATGTATGGACTTTTGCTTTATCACCTGTCCGTAATACCGTTCGTAAACTAACGCGAACATCATTGATGTCAATTGCACAGCAAGTATTGCCTATATCACTGTGAATCGCATAGGCAAAGTCCAATGCAGTTGAACCTTTGGGTAAGGCAATAATTTTACCTTTAGGGGTAAATACATACACGTGGTCAGGAAATAAGTCGGCTTTAACATGTTCTAAAAACTCTCTAGCGCCACCCCCCGCATCTAATTCTAATAATTCACGCACCCAACTTAAAGCATTTTCTGGCATATTGGTTTGATTTTTATACAACCAATGTGCCGCTACACCATTTTCGGCGACACGGTGCATAGACACACTGCGTATTTGAACTTCAAACGGTATACCATATTCATTTAATAAAGTAGTGTGTAAGCTTTGATAACCGTTAGGTTTAGGCAGTGCAATAAAATCTTTAATTCGCCCTGGTTGTGGTTTAAATAATTTGTGTGTTGCACCTAAAGCTAAATAGCATTGCATTTCTGTATCCACAATGACGCGTAAACCAAATATATCATTGACTTTAGAAAATGGTAGGTGTTTTCGTTCCATTTTGCGGTAGATACTATATAAAGCTTTATTGCGTCCTTGTAATTGGGCTTCAATACCGACAGATTTTAAGCCCTCATACAGTTTTTTTTGAGTTTGCTCAATTTGACTCAAACGTTCACGGCGAGGATTATTGAGTGCTTTTACGAGTACTTTATAACGCATGGGCTTCAAATAAGCAAAGGCTAACTCTTGTAACTCACGATACAAAGGGTTTAAGCCTAAGCGGTGTGCAACAGGGGCAAAAATATCTAAGGTCTCTTGAGCGATTCGTTTACGGCGTGGAACGTCTAAGCTGGCAAGTGTCCGCATATTGTGGTTGCGGTCGCATAACTTAATCAGCATAACCCGTAAATCTTGACTCATAGCCAGTAGCATTTTACGAAAATTTTCAGCTTGCTGTTCCTCACGGCTAGCGAGTTTTAAGTGTTCTATTTTGGTTAAACCATCTACTAATAATGCAACAGCATCACCAAACTGTAGTGCGACTTCGTCTACAGTTAAATGACTGTCTTCAACACAATCATGCAAGACTGCAGCGACTAATGCATCTATATCAAGCCGCATGTGTGCCGCAAAACTAGCGACTTGCAATGGGTGTGTAATATAGGATTCACCGCTTTTTCGTAATTGTCCTGAATGTGAGTGTAAAGCAACAACATACGCTGCATCTATTTTTTTAAGGTCTTGCACACTTAAGTAAGTTTGGGCAATAGTGATTAACTCTGTATAGGCCAGTTCTGGTGTAATAATGGGGTGAATAATGAAAGGAACGGCAGGGGGTAAATAACTCATCACAATTAAAGCCTATTTAAAATAGTTAATAGTTAAGTATTTGGGATAGTGCTGATTTTAAACGCAATCTGTTTAAGTATAATTTTTAATATAAAAACAAGCTGTATAAATAATGAATTAAAAGTAGATTGATTGTTAGAAGTCAATCAAGCCCACGAACACGGCTTTTTTGTCTTAAAGCGTATGGGCGAATTGCTAGAAATTGATTCAAAAGGTATGCAGACATTTTAGTGTATAAAATTAAATCCCCTCTTTTGGAGGGGTACGCCGAAGGTGGGGGGTGGTTTCTATGAAGCAATATTTTGGTCACCCCGTCAGGCTATACCTGCCAATAATCTAAAAGTGATTGTTGTGCCAAGGCGGTTGGTAAGTATTATGGTGTAGACTTGATGCTTAATTGACTTAAAACAATATAAAAACCTTCTTTATATAACAAAAGGAATGCTATGCGTCAAAAAATTCAATCTCTTTTATCTGAACTCAATCACGGCTTAGTAAACCGTGAATACATTTTAAAAACCTCGCTATTGGCGATGCTGGCAGGCGAAAATGTGTTGTTAGTCGGGCCTCCAGGAACAGCAAAAAGCATGCTGGCACGGCGAGTGGCACAAGGTTTTGCGGTAGATGCTAATTCCAAATCTTCGGATTATTTTGAGTATTTACTGACAA
>JAYWHD010000054.1:0-11133 GCA_043777895.1 Betaproteobacteria bacterium
ATACCTAAACATCATAACGTTTACTGTAGTTTGTACAGCGCCCACGCTTATCGACTGTCTAATTGTTAAAGAACTTTCGCTTTTTCTATTACTTAACACTGTTTTATTTGTGTCTCGTTTGCGAAGAAAGAAATTATAGAGTACTTCTATAAAACTTGCAAGTCTAATGACTGATAGTTTTAAAATTAACTTAAAATTATTATTTTTTAAAACAAAAAATCACTTGTTTAATAAGCAATAATAAACAATAAGTAAACGGCAGAAAATAAATAATAAATAATAAATAAATAATTAGTGATTAATAATTAGCACATAATCACACTCTAATTTAATTTTTTTAATATTAACACCTTAAATGCATATTGGATGTTAGACCTTACATCAAAAGCCCCTTCATTTCACGTACTGCGGTACGAATGCCCACAAACAATGCCCGTGAAATAATTGCGTGCCCGATATGTAATTCGCTAATACCTCTTAACCGAGCAATCGGTTTAACATTGGTATAGTTTAAGGCATGCCCTGCATTAAACCGCATACCCAAGTCTAGTACTTGCTGCCCTGCAACAGCGATTAAGTTAAGTTCATAAGCAACCATTGGGCTGCTGGCATCGCGGCCGTAGTGGTGAAAAGCATGGGCATAAACGCCAGTATGAATTTCGCAAGTTTGTACACCGATTCGGGCAGCAGCGGCAATTTGTTGTGGATTCGCATCAATAAAAACACTGGTTGCAATACCTGCATTTTTTAAACGTGCAATTTGTAAGGCTAAACGAGACTCTTCTGCCATAATGTTTAAGCCGCCTTCTGTGGTGACTTCATGTCTACCCTCTGGAACAAGCATAGCCATTTCAGGACGAATACGGCAAGCAATGGCTACCATTTCATCTGTTGCAGCCATTTCAAAATTAAGTTTAACTTGTACTAATTCACGTAATCGTTCTACATCGCGGTCTTGAATATGGCGGCGGTCTTCGCGTAAATGCACAGTAATGCCATCTGCACCGCCCAAATGTGCTTCTACTGCTGCCCAAATAGGGTCAGGCTCATAGGTTTTTCTAGCTTGTCTTACCGTAGCAACGTGGTCTATATTGACGGATAGTTCGGTGGTATGGGTTAAGATAGATGTCATATTGTTTAGATAAGCATTTAAAAGTAATTGTAAGAATAAAAATAATATTAAAAATAAGAGTAAGAGTAAGAATAAAAACTAAAAACTAATTAAATCAATTATCTTAATAAGATTATGCAGTTTAATCACTTAAAAGCATATCACTTAAAAGCATATCACTTAAAAGCATACATTTTTAATAAAAAATAAAGGCAAACAATGCTGATTAATTTACCTATACCTTGCATACAAGGTATTTTAAATGTAACACCTGATTCCTTTTCAGAAGGTAAATACCCTGCGTCTACAACAGATACGGTTGAGCGTGGTTTAAATTTAGTTGCACAAGGTGCACATATTTTAGATGTGGGCGGCGAATCAACCAGACCAGGATATAGCCCCGTTAGTGCGACAGATGAGCTACAACGAATTTTACCTATTATTAATGGTTTAATAGCCCATTCAATTTATATCAGTGTAGATACCCATAAACCCAGTGTAATGAAAGCTGCTTTAGCCGCAGGTGTCAATATGATTAATGATGTTAATGCCTTGCAGGGTGAAGATGACAGTGGTTCAGCGATAGATATAGTTAAAAATGGTGATTGTCTACTTGTTATTATGGACGGTTTTTCATCACAAAGCCAAGCACAAAAGCGGGCAGGTATGGGTTTAGTAGCCCGCTTAGCTATGCGTTATGAGGCTTTATTACAAGTAGGCATTGACGCATCACGTATTATTATTGACCCTGGTATTGGATTTGATAAACATTTAGAGGAAAATTTAGACTGTATTCGTTATTTACCGCAGTTAAAGCAAATAGCCCCTGTTTTAATTGGCGGCTCTAGAAAATCAATGTTAGGTACAATTACAGACAAAACAGTTGATAGGCGAATGCCCGCCAGTATTGCGTTAGCATTGCTATCAGTACAACAAGGGGCAAGTATTGTTCGGGTACACGATGTGTGTGCAACAGTTGATGCAATAAAAGTTTGGCAAGCCGTTTGTTAATTATTTATCTTATATTTATCTTATATTTATCTTATTTATCTTATTATTTATACTTAAGACTATTTATACTTAAGCCTATTTAATTTAAAGCTGTGTATTACAATAAGTGCCTTAAACTAAATAAAAATTTATATTTTATATAAAATCTGTATAAAGTCTATGCGTTTATGTATTCAAACAACACACTACAAACGCACCGCATAAACAATTTTTGTTGGAGCATTTTGTTATCTATATTGCTACCGCTTGGGCAATATAGTGGGCTACTGCATACTTTAAAGCATTATGCTTATTACGACACTAAACATTTAAGCAGCCAATATCATAACAAAAAAGACCATTCCAGTAAATATTCTTGCGAGTTATGTAGTACTTTTTCTGCGATTGATTCAGCGGTTACGCCCCATCAAAATACCTATAATTGCTATAAAAATAGCATATTTACGGCTGTTTTTTTATATTTTTTGCCGACAGTGTCTAGGCAGCTGGCTACTCTACGTAACAAAGACCCACCCGTTCTCTCTAAATAAAATTACCCAAGCCGTTTAGCTGTTTTTATCAACTACTTTTGATAAAGATAAGCCGATTGTATTTTAAATTTTACCTTAAATTTTTTAGGCTTTGTCTTAGATTTTATTTGAGGTTTATTTATTATTTTTATAATTTTTATAATTTTTATTATTTTTAGAGAGATTACTTATGCTTTTACGTTCTTCTTCAACTATTGCTTTAATACTATATATATCAAGTAGTAGTTCTACTGTTGCCCAAACGATTGCAGAAACGACTTTGCCAGAAGTAATTGTTACAGGCAACTTACTGAATACACCTGACTTAATTACGCCTACCGTTCAATATTCAGGTACTCAATTAAAGTTACGTACACAAACAACACTTGGCGAAACCTTAAATACCGCTTTAGGTGTGAGTAGCTCTTATTTTGGTCCTAATGCTAGCCGTCCAATTATTCGCGGATTAGACGGTGACCGTATTAAAATTTTAAATAATGGCGGAGCTACTGTTGATGCTTCAGGCTTAAGCTATGACCATGCCGTAGCTATTGACCCATCAAGTATTGAACGTATTGACATACTGCGTGGACCAGCTGCTTTGCTGTATGGTGGCAATGCAATGGGAGGAGTGGTTAATTTGATAGACAACCGTATTCATCGTGTACCTTTATTTGATGCACAAGGCGGTATAGCAGGCACAGCTGACTTACAAATAGACAGTGCTAATCAAGGAAAAAATGCGGCATTTTCTATGGAAAGTGGCAACGACAAATATACTGTGCATGCCGATGTATTTAACCGTTCAACTAAAAATTTAACTGTACCTGTCGTATTGCCGTGTACTCAAGCGAATATCACTACTAATGAAAAACGTATCTGTAATTCAGCCAGTGATATAAAAGGCGAGGCGTTAGGCGGTACTGTATTTTTTGACAAAGGCTATTTAGGTGCTTCAACCAGTACCTATCGTAATACTTATGGCACAGTTGCCGAAGATGAAGTAACTATTAACATGCGTTCAAAACAGCATACTATAGAAGGTGAAGTTAAAGGTTTAACTGGCGTTTTTCAATCAGTTAAAGGACAATTTAATGCGTCAGACTACGCCCATACTGAACTTGATGCAGGTGTGCCAGCGACTACTTTTAAAAATAAAGGCACTCATTTTAGGCTAGAGTCGCGGCATACTAAGCTTGGCTTATTGGATGGTGTTATTGGTTTGCAAACAGAGAATACTCGCTTTTCTGCAGACGGTGCAGAAGCCTTTGCCCCACACAGTAAAACACGCCATACGGCTTTATTTGCTTATGAAGAGTTGAGTTTACCGTGGGGGCGTATCAGTTTTGGCAGCCGTTTAGAATCAGCGTCAATTGACTCGCTGGGCAACACCGATATACCGCGTTTTTTTGTAGGTGAACGTAAATTTACACCTAAAAATTATGCTATCGGTACACTTGTCAATTTAACACCAAGATGGCAAGCAACATCAAATATATCTTGGAACCAACGCGCCCCTAAAGACTATGAACTTTATGCGAATGGCCCGCATATAGCAACAGGGGCTTATGAAGTCGGCAACCCTTTATTTGGTATAGAAAAGTCCATTAACTTAGAGGCAGGTTTGCAATGGAAAAAGGGAGCTAATCAGTTTAATTTTAATGCGTTTACCAACCGCTTCAATAACTATATCGCTTTAGAATCAACAGGCATCAATCGGGACAGTGATGGCAATGGTGGTGATTTTATAGGAGTGTCTGACTGTGGTGATGGCAATTCAGTGCAATCAAATTGTCTTGCAGAAATTTTGCCAGAGTTTTCATATAAACCCGTTAAAGCCCGTTTTACAGGCCTAGAAATAGGTGGCACAGTGCGTTTATTGGGAGTAAACACCACAGCAAAAACTTCTGGCTTAGACCTAGAGTTACGCGGTGATTTAGTCCATGCTAAAAATTTGACTACGGGTACTTATTTATCACGCATTACACCCGCCCGTATGGGGGCATCTTTGGTGTGGACGCAAGGGGCGTGGACTAGCCGTGTTGGTTTTGACCGTACTGCACAACAAAATCGCGTACCCGCACAACAAAACACCACTGCTGGCTATACTTTATGGAACGCGGCGGTGACTTATCGTATGAAAACAAGCCGTTCTAATGTGGTGTGGTTTGCTAAATTAGAAAACATAGGCGATAAGCTGGCTTATAGTCCAACGTCAATATTAACTCAAACGGCTTTAGGTAAAGCCCCTATGCCTGGACGCGGCATTAAATTAGGTGTACAAATATATTTTTAGTAGTTTTAAAAGCGTTTTATTTTATAGATTTATCTATAAATAATGCTTAGAATCAGGATTTTTAAGATTAAAGGAAAGGGTAAAAAAAGAAACCGTATTTAAAAATCTTTAAAATCTTTAAATTTTGAAAATCTTTAAATTTTGAAAATCTTGATTCAGACTTTAAATTTTAAGCCTTAGTCAGAAAAACACTTTTATTTTCTAAAAAAATTTATAGGTTACACTTATATTTTAAATTCCAAAATATTTTAAGTTCTAAACTTACTCTTGTAACTTAAAATATAACAGTTAAAGTTTAATATTACCTAATTATTTTATATTATCCATATTGAAAACATTAAACATACATTAAGTATAAGTAAGCTATGAACTTTAATACTATTTCAGAACTTCGTCAGGCTTTGGATACTAAAAAAATCAGTGCCACTGAATTGGCAACAATGGCTTTGACCGCTGCACAGTTGCACACTCAAGGTAAAGGCACTAATGCTTATGTGGCTATTCAAATTGAGCAAACACTCATACAAGCGGCAGCGGCTGATGTGCGTTTAGCCGCTGGTGATGGGCATACTGACTCACCTTTACTGGGTATTCCTGTGGCCCATAAAGATGTATTTGTAACCCAAGGCTGGGCAACCACGGCTTGTAGCAAAATGCTATACGATTATCAGTCCCCCTTTGATGCAACCGTTGTTGCACAATTAAAAGCGGCAGGTATGATTAATATTGGCAAGCTAAATTGTGATGAGTTTGCTATGGGTAGCTCTAATGAAACCAGTGTATTCGGATCAGTAAAAAATCCTTGGGATACCCATGCTGTTTCTGGTGGCAGCAGTGGTGGCAGTGCAGCGGCAGTTGCTAGTGGTATTATTTCTGTAGCTACAGGAACAGATACGGGGGGTAGTATTCGTCAGCCCGCCTCTTTTTGTGGAATTACAGGGATTAAACCGACTTATGGCCGTTCAAGTCGCTACGGTATGATTGCTTATGCATCCAGCTTAGACCAAGCGGGTGTTTTAGCGAGAACAGCAAAAGACTGTGCCTTAGTATTAAGTGCAATGAGTGGTTTTGACAATAAAGACTCTACCAGTATTGAACGCCCTATAGAACAGTATATTCTTGAATTAGAACGCTATTCAACGCTTAAACAAGGCTTAAAAAACATACGTGTAGGTGTTCCTGTAGAGTACTTCACTGACGGTGTTGCACCTGATGTGCGTAATGCCGTAGAGTATGCAGTTACACAATTGGAGCAACTCGGGGCAGTCCGTGTCAAAATATCACTCCCACGAACTAGTTTGTCTATCCCTGCTTATTATGTAATTGCACCTGCTGAAGCCAGTAGCAATTTAAGCCGTTTTGATGGTGTACGCTATGGGTTTCGTGCAGCCAGTACAGATTTTTCTGATTTAGATGGTATGTATAGCCAGTCGCGCGCCCAAGGGTTTGGTGAAGAAGTCAAACGCCGTATTTTGACAGGAGCTTATGTATTGTCTTCAGAATCTTATGAAGAATACTATGTCAAAGCACAACGTATTCGCCATTTGATTGCACAAGACTTTAAAGTAGCCTTTGAGCAATGTGATATTATTGCAGGACCTGTCGCACCTACGGTTGCGTGGGATTTAGGTACAGGTCAGCAAGACCCTATGAGTGAATATTTAGCTGATATTTTTAACTTAGGCGTTAATTTAGCGGGCTTACCCAGTATGAGTGTGCCGTGTGGTATGGGGGGTATTCATAAAAATAGACCCATTGGTTTGCAATTAATTAGCAATTATTTTGATGAGTCTCGTTTATTAGGTATTGCCCATGCCTACCAATGTGCAACGGATTGGCATCAAAAAATACCCGCTATTTTTAGTTAATGTAAGCGGTGAAAACGCCAGAACAATATAAATGCCGTTGCTACGCCCAACCATAAAGGTAGCTGTGCAGTCAGCCATACAGGCCAACCTTGTGCTAAAGACATAAATTCAAACAAGCGATTACCTGCATGAAATGACATACCCAATAAAACGCCTGCAAAAATACGGGCGGCAATTGCTCCATCTCTAGCCCGTAAATAAGCAAATGGAAACGAAATCATTAGCATCACCCATAAAGCTAATGGATACAAGCTACGTCTTAATAAGATTGATAATGATTTTCGTGAATCCAACTTATTATCCATTTGAAATAAAACTGTATTTAGTAAGGCAAAGATACCCACTCTATCGGGATTTTTTTGCAGCCCAACTAAAGACTGTGTGTTTAAATTAGTGTACCATCGCCAATTTAATTGCTTATCAAATGACAATTGCTGTGCCGTTTGTGGGTGATAATATTCAGTATTAATTGAATTAAATAACCAAAAAGATTGTTTATAGGCTTGTTTTAAAGATTTTTTTAAAGGCTGTTTATTAGGCGATACTAAACTTGAAGTACTTAAATTTGGAATATTTAAATTTGGAATATTTACAATTTTTTTAGTGTTTTCTATGCTTGATTCTTTGGTTAAAAATACACCTTTCAAAGCTTGATTACGTTGAATTAAGTGCATTTTTGTATCAAAATGATATACCCACATCTGTGGAATATTACCATCACCATCAATAATAGGAATATTTAAAAAACGTACTTCACCATCGGGTAGCATGTCTCGTAACCATAAACCTGTTTTTAAATGGCTATTAATACGGTATCCTAATGCTTTAGCTCTAAGATTATCGGCTTGAACACTGGCGAAAGGTTGTAACCATTCACCAATAAATATAGTTAATAATACAAATGGAACACCTGTTAAAAATAAAGTACGTAATAAATGTTTAGGCCTCATACTAGAGGCTCTAAGTACCGTTATTTCTGAACCATTAGCTAAAGTAGCCAATCCAACAACACCACCGGCAACCACGGCAATGGGCATTACATCGTACAATTGAGCTGGAATTTTTAATGTAGAAAATAAAATAACCAATCGTAGGCTGTATTTTCCGTTACCAATCTCATTTGATTCAGACAAAATATCAAATATAAAAAATAAGCTGACTAAAGCGAAAGCAATTAACACAATGTACCGTGCTACAGTGTGAGCAATGTATTGCTGATGTGTATTTAAACCTAACAATCTATAAGGTGATATTGATAACATAACGGGTTAATAATTAAGTTAATGGTTAATTTAATAGTTAATTTAATGCTTAAGTTAATATAGTAGTTTTGTAAATAATTTTATTTAAATCACTAAATGGCATCTGTTAATTATTATGTTTAATGATACTCCATACCCCGAATCTAAAAATATGAACCTTCGTCAGGAAATTGATTATATTGCTTGGCAACGTTTTAACCGCATACACGCATTGAGTGAGCCATTTGCTTGGCAGGAGGTTGAATCTCGTTTACATGACCGTTTAGATATGTTTACAGTGATGCCGCAACGTATACTAAATGCAGCTACTCGCGCAGGTACAGGGGCTGTCAAACTAGCGAAACGGTACTCTGAATCACAAATTCTTGCACAGTGTACTACAACATCAGCCGCTAATTATTTACAGATATTTTATACCGCAAGCCGCTTACAAAAGCTTTATAACTGGTGTAAGCGTTTAAGATTACCTCATACACGGATTACTTGGTCAGATACTATACCCACAAATATACAATATGATTTAATTGTCTGTAATTTAAGCTTAACACACACACCTAACCCTGTGGAGCAGTTGAGGATTTGGGCTGACTTACTAGCCCCAGGTGGGGTATTATTATTTAGTGCGTTTGGTCCAGACACAGGACATACTATGCGTTTAGCCGCACAGAAAGCGGGTTGGATAACTCCAATTGGTACAGATTTCATAGACATGCACGATTACGGCGATATGATGGTACAAGCGGGTTTAAGTACACCTGTAATAGATGTAGATAGATTAAAGCTAACTTATTCTAGCGTACAATCGTTACATCAGGATTGTGTCGGCTTAATGGGAAATTTTCATTCACAACGCTTAACTGGTTTAGCAGGAAAAACCCGATTTAAACGCTTAAAAGCTATTTTAAATAATCAAAGCCCTTTAGTTGTAGAATTTGAATTAATATTTGGACATGCGTTTAAGCCAATTAACTATCACAATGATACCCCAAAAAAAGATTCGTCAAACTTTGGTCAATCAGTCAGTTATATTAGTTTAAACAGCGTAAAGGCTAACTTACCTAGTCAGCAGTCAAGTATGACATAAAAATCAGCTATACACAGTTATATAGACGAATTAATGGGCTTCAATTTAGTTAATAACCGCTTAAATTCACCTAAAATACCGCCTATGGACATTCAATTACTTAAATCAAAAATACACCGTATTCAACTGACACAGGCTGAATTAAACTACATTGGCAGCATTACGATTGATGAAGATTTATTAGACGCTGCTAATATGATTGAAAATGAAAAAGTACAAGTGCTAAACCTTAATAATGGTGAACGCTTAGAAACCTACCTTATTAAAGGTAAGCGTGGCAGCGGTGTGGTATGTATGAACGGTCCTGCGGCACGCTTATGCCAAGTGGGTGATACTATTATTGTGGTATCTTACTGCACAATGGACTTTGAAGCTGCAAAGCAATTTAAGCCTACAGTTATTTTTCCTAATCAACATAACCGACTGGCTTAAAATCATCACAATATAGCCATACTATGACATCTGTTTGGTGCTATCCAAAATTAATTGCCCACCGTGGTGCAGGAAAATCTGCCCCAGAAAACACGTTGGCAGCATTTAAGCTAGGCTATTCAAAAGGGTTTCGTATGTTTGAGTGTGATGTCAAACTATCCCGTGATGGCATTGCTTTTTTACTGCACGATGACACACTAGACCGTACAACCAATGCGTCTGGCAATGCAGCCCACTATTCTTGGCAAGATTTACAATCATTTGATGCAGGGACTTGGCATAGTTATGAATATGCAAGTGAACGCTTACCAATGCTAACAAATATTGCTAATTTTGTACACAGCCATCAAGCACTGCTCAATATTGAAATAAAGCCCTCACCCAATACTGCAAAAAAAACAGGTACAGTCATTGCTAATTTGACCGCAAGTTTATGGAATAACGCTTTATCTGATAATACAGATAGGCTGCCTTTATTGTCATCATTTAGTGAAGCCGCTTTAAATGCCGCACGAATGGCACAGCCACATTTACCACGGGCTTTATTAGTTGACCGTATTCCAAATGACTGGCAATTGTTACTCAAGCATTTAGAGTGTATCGCTATTGTGTGCGAGGTATCTACTTTAACTAAAACACAGGTACAGATGGTGAAAGCAGCGGGTTATTATGTGCTAGTTTATACCTGTAACAATAGCCACCGTGCCGTTGAGTGTTTAAGCTGGGGTGTTGATAGCATCATTACAGATAATTTAGATTTATTAAAATAAGGATTTTAATAAAATTATTAGAAAACTATTAAAGACATGCTTATTAAACTTTAAAACTTAAACTGTAAATCAAGATTTTCAGAATTTAAGGGGTTTAAAGATTTTTTAATTCTTGTTTTATCCTTTAATCTTAAAAATCCTGATTCTAAGCATTATTGTATTATTAATTAATTAGGACTATTTCCGTCTACTGGCTTATTTTTAGCCATTCTTTCGTATACGACTAATAATAAAATAGCAGCCACTACACTAGCAACCCAGCTTAGAAAATTACCTTGTTTAAATAAATTCATCGCTATTCCAACATAGTTAGCCAATACTGAACCTGCCATACCTAAAATAGCGGTCATCGCCCAGCCCATACTTTGACGGCCTGGTAAAAAGAAACGGGCTAAAGCACCCACAACTAAACCGACTAAAATCAATCCAATGTAATCCATCATATTAATACCTTTGAATGTTTAATGTTAAATGTTAAATGTTAAATGTTAAATTAAAAAAACTATAAAAACTATAAAAACTATAAAATTTATACAGTTTATAAAAGTTATAAAAAATTATAGAAGCTATAAAACTAATAAAACTAATAAAACTAATAAAATTAATAATTAATGAGTATATTGCTTAATAAAATTAATAATTAATGAGTATATTGCTCAATACCCCAAAAAATCTACTAATTTATCATTTGCCTGTGTTGGTTGGCTTGTACAGTAATTGCCTGCTGTTGTTCAGGCGATAACCTAGCTAAGTTTTTAAGCTGCATACCCATACGGGCATTTTTAGACAG
>JAYWHD010000055.1:0-3924 GCA_043777895.1 Betaproteobacteria bacterium
TTAGCTGATTATTGTGCCTTAAAACACTTTAAGGCTAATTGTGCGATTCGTATGAGTGGTTATACGGTCAAAGACTTACCTCTGTATGAAACTGTATTAAGCCACTTTATAGAAAATCCAGCTAACTGTTGCCATTTGCCTAAGAAACGGTTGTTGATTATTTAGCCGTAACTTAATTGACTTTAATATTTATAATAATTAATTTAACCTTTAACAATATTTAACCTTTAACAATATAACAATATATAAAAACATAAAAATATGAATATTACTTTTAAAAAAACACTACTCGGTTTAAGTATCGTAAGCATATTAGCTACTACTAATATGGTGTCAATGACCACAGTGATTGCTCAAGAAGTGAGTAAATCAACAAATAACACTCAAAGTAACCTGCAAACTGAAACTTTGATTCGTAAAGCAGTTGAAGCTAAAATCGGTAATAACATCAAAGTAGATGAAGTACGTCCATCACCATTGCCTGGATTGTATGAAGTTCGTTTAGACAATGACATTATTTATGTTGATAAAACCGCTGAATTTTTAATTGCAGGCAGCCTACAACAGTTGAAAACAGGTAAAAATTATACACAAGAGCGAATTAATACATTAGCAACTACCGCTGTTTTTTCGCCTGAAAACAAAGCCAACGCCCTAAAATTGGTTAAAGGTGATGGTTCGCGTCAATTAGTACTATTTGAAGATGCAAATTGCGGATACTGTAAAAAATTACGCGTTGAATTAGAAAAAATAAACAATATAACAATTTACACTTATTTAGTGCCTATTTTATCGCAAGATTCTGAAGATAAAATGCGTGGCGTGTGGTGTGCTAAAGACCGTAATAAAGCGTATGATGATTGGATGTTAAAAGGTGTTACACCTGCTCCTGCACAAAAATCATGTCAAGTCCCTATTGATAGCAATCAAGCTTTGGCACGTAGTTTACGCGTTCAAGGTACACCCGCTATGTTTTTTACTAACGGCAAACGTGTGCCAGGTTATGCAAAAGCGGAACAAATAGAACAGTATTTAGCATCAGCCGCACAAAAATAAAACTAAATAAAACTAAATAAAACTAAATAATATTAAATAAAACTAAATAATATTAATAAATTTTTAAAAATATTAATAATATTAAAACTAAGATTAAAACTAAGATTAAAAATTTTAAATAAATACGACTGACTATGACAATTCTTATTACAGGTGGTGCGGGCTTTATTGGTAGCAATTTTGCCTTAGACTGGTGTGCTAATCAAGCCGAAACAATTATAAATGTTGATGCACTAACCTATGCAGGCAACCTTGAGAACCTAACTTCTTTAGAGAACAATCCTCAACACGTGTTTGTGCAAGCCGATGTGACTGACGGCGTAGCAATGACCGCTTTACTCACACAATATCAACCGCGTGCGGTATTGCACTTTGCTGCTGAAAGCCATGTAGACCGCTCAATTCATGGGCCTGAAGATTTTATTCAAACCAATATTATGGGTACTTTTCGCTTATTAGAAGCAACACGTAGTTATTGGAATGGTTTATCTAGGAATTTGAAAGCAAATTTTCGTTACTTACACGTATCAACTGATGAGGTATACGGTAGCTTAAGTAAAGATGCACCGGGTTTTACTGAACTACACCGCTATGAACCCAATAGCCCGTATAGTGCTAGTAAAGCCGCGAGTGACCACTTGGTACGTGCTTATTACCACACTTATGGCTTGCCTGTATTGACTACCAATTGCAGTAATAATTATGGTCCTTATCACTTTCCTGAAAAGCTGATTCCGTTGATGATAGTCAATGCCTTGGCAGACAAACCATTGCCTGTTTATGGTGATGGTATGCAAATACGTGATTGGTTATATGTCAAAGACCATTGTAGTGCGATTCGCCGTGTTTTAGAGGCAGGCCGTATTGGCGAAGTTTATAATATTGGTGGTTGGAATGAAAAGCCGAATATTGAAATTGTAAATACGGTGTGTGCCTTATTAGATGAGTTATCGCCGCGTAGTGATGCTCAATCATACACACAACAAATTACTTATGTACAAGACCGTGCAGGGCATGACCGCCGTTATGCCATTGATGCGACTAAACTTCATACCGAATTAGGCTGGAAACCCGCTGAAACATTTGATACGGGTATTCGTAAAACAGTGTTATGGTATTTAGACAATGCCAGTTGGGTCAATAATATCCAAACAGGTGCTTATCAATCGTGGGTGAAGCAACACTACACCGTTTAAACGATATGCGTTTGATAACGTATTGAAGACTATAAATATATTAAAGACTATAAATATATTAAAGACTATAAATATATTAAAGATTATAAATATATTAAAGATTATAAATATATTAAAGATTATAAATATATTAAAGATATTTGCCTATTTGACTGATAAATTACGTAATGATTATGCCTGACACCACGATACATTCCCAGCTTAATCCACAACAAATGTTGGCTTTATGTCTAAGTGGTGCTGATATTCCTTATGATGCAATGTTACACTTAATGCGTTTAGTTATGCGTGGTGAAGTTGCTTCGGAATTATTAGCGGCCTTACTGATTGCACTGCGACTTAAACAAGAAACAGTGGACGAAATTACGGCGGCGGCTCACGTGATGCGTGAGTTATGTGTGCCTGTTCAGGTACAAAAAACGGCTAATTTTATTGATATTGTCGGTACAGGTGGCGATGGTAGCCACACATTTAATGTGTCTACTTGTGCTATGTTTGTCGTTGCTGCTGCTGGGGCAACGGTGGCTAAACACGGCGGACGAAGTGTTTCAAGTAAAAGTGGTAGTGCCGATGTACTAGAGGCTTTAGGGATTAATATTCAATTAAACTCTGAACAAGTCGCTCAGTGTATTGCGGCTACGGGTATGGGGTTTATGTTTGCACCGAACCATCACCCAGCGATGAAGTGTGTAGCCCCTATACGCAAAATTTTAGGAACACGAACCATTTTTAATATACTAGGGCCTTTAACTAACCCCGCCAATGCCCCTAATATTTTAATGGGGGTATTTAGTGCCGATTTGGTCGGCATTCAAATTAACGTACTACGCCGTTTAGGGACTCAGCACGCTATGGTTGTTTACGGTAAAGATGGTATGGACGAATTAAGCTTGGGAGCAGCGACTAAAGTAGCCGAGTTAAAAAACGATATGATTACTGAATATGAGTTACACCCCGAAGACTTTGGTTTGAGTATGGCAAGTAATCGTCAATTGCGTGTAGACAATTGCGAACAAAGTAAAACAATGTTACTCAATGTGTTAAATAATCAACCTGGGCCTGCTTTAGATATTGTTTTATTCAATGCAGGTGTTGCTTTGTATACGGCTAACACAGTAAATACTATTGAACAAGGCATTATGGCAGCAAGACACGCAATTGCAAATGGTACAGCCTTAAATAAATGTCAGGCTATGGCAAATTTTACGCAGCAATTTACGCATTAAATAATACATAAAAACAATAAACAATAAACAATAAACAATAAATAATAAACAATAAATAATAAACAATATGACTGATATATTAAGCACAATTATAAATACTAAACATGCTGAAGTCGCTTATGCTCAACAGCACAAGCCTTTGGCATTTTTATACACTGAAATAGCGAATCAATCGCCCACAAGGGGGTTTGCACAGGCTATTTTAAAGCGAGTTGCACAACAACAATCCGCGGTCATTGCAGAAATTAAAAAAGCTAGCCCCAGCAAAGGGGTGTTGCGTGAAACTTTTTTACCCGCTGAAATTGCTATAAGTTACGAGGCAGGCGGCGCAACTTGTTTAAGTGTATTAACCGACCACACTTATTTTAAAGGCCATAGCGATGATTTAAAGCAAGCACGATTGGCGTGTCAATTGCCTATATTGCGTAAAGATTTTATCATTGATG
>JAYWHD010000056.1:0-3905 GCA_043777895.1 Betaproteobacteria bacterium
ATCATTTTTAAAATCAGCTGCAGCCAAACATCATTTTGCTTCGGAGTATCCTAATACTGAATTGGTGATTCATGAAGTATCTAGTAAGCAAAAATCAAAAGGGAAATCAAAAAAAGATATTTTCCCCAGTGCGATTAAGCAATTTTGTATGGCACAGTCTTCACCGAATAATATTAGCCATGGCACTAAAAAGATTCACGTATTGATTATCAATGCCGGTATGATTAATTCAGCAACACTTGAAAAGCAGTTTGATATTACCTTATTTAATAAGTTCAGTGTTCCTTATGAAGCCTTGGCTCATACGCGTGCTATTACGATTATTGATGAACCACATTTATTTAAAACAGACAATAAATCTTTTAATAATTTACAACGTTTTAAACCGCAATGTACTTTGCGGTATGGTGCAACTTTTAATGGTGAGTATAAAAATTTAATATATCAACTCAATGCCGTTGATGCCTTTAATCAAGATTTGGTTAAAGGGATTATTGGGCATATTGAACAGTTTAATGGAGGTGTTAATAGTTTATTAAAATTAACGGGTTTAGATACTAATGAAGCTACTTTTCAACTGAATGATGGCATTAATACTCAAGGTAATACTCAAAATAATACGGTTAAATTATCTAAATTATTTAAGTTATTAAAAAATGATAGTCTGGAAATAATCCATTCTGCGATGAAAAATTTAACTGTTGTGAGCTTTAATAAAAGTAAATTAGTATTATCTAATGGGTTAGAACTACGCAAAGGCGACAGTATCAATCCGTTTTCTTATGATGAAACGCTGCAAAACAAAATGATTCATGCTGCGATTGTGCGGCATTTTGAAATTGAACGCGAGTTATTATTGCAAAGACCGAGAATAAAACCACTCACTTTATTTTTTATTGATAATATTCCAAGTTATCGCGACAAAAATGGGGCAATGCGGCTTTATTTTGAACACGTATTAAAAACACATATTGAATATCTAATTGCTAAAGAAATAGATACTCAATACCGCACACATTTAGAAATAGCTTTAAAAGATATTGCTTTATTACACGGGGGTTATTTTTCAATAGATACTCATCATAATAATGATGAAGCGATTGAACAAGAAACTTTAGAGATTCTGCACGACAAAGAAGCGTTATTAAGTATTCAAAATCCACGGCGTTTTATATTCTCAAAATGGACATTACGCGAAGGCTGGGATAATCCCAATATATTCCAAATTTGTAAGCTGCGTTCTAGTGGCAGTGAAACCTCTAAATTACAAGAGGTGGGGCGTGGTTTACGTTTGCCAGTCAATGAACATATGGTGCGGGTACAAGATAAATCTTTTTTCTTGCATTATTACGTTGATTTTACTGAAGCTGATTTTATTCAAAAACTAACCCACGAAATCAATGAAAAATCAGGTGTATTAATTAATGAAAAACAATTAGATACTATTTTAATTAATGCCTTATTAAAACATTATCCAGAATTTGAATGTGATGATGATTTATTATTAGAGACTTTGGGTAATGCGGGTTATATTAACTTTAATAAAAACTTTAAAGAAAATAAATTTAACTTATTAAAAGATACTTATCCTAAAGCATTTGATAATAAGGTGGGTGGTATTAAAGCCGATAAAATAATCATTGCGGGTTCTACACGCAATAAAGCCACGATACGCCAAGGTCAATATAATGAATTAGCCAGTTTATGGGAATCTATTCATCAAAAAACTGTTTTAGAATATAAAATGAATAGTGAGCTTGAATTTAAACAGTTATTTAAAGACTATTTAATTAAAAATATAAATCGCTTTATACAAACAGGCAGTTTAAGTATTCAACAACGTATTGTTATTGATAGAAAACAAGTGAGTTACCGTGAAGAAAACTCTATTAATGACAGTATATTGCCATTCAAAACAATGGCTTATCAATCTTTTTTAAAAGATACTGCAACCGCATTGTCTTTGAATATACAAACCATTCATACTGTGTTTTCTGAATTATTAATAGCCAAACAGTTTGATATTAATAATTTTTTAAGCCCGCGTACTATTCGCCGTCTAAAGCAAGGCTTTGATGAGTATTTAATGCAACATGTCATGAGTCAATTTAGTATTGATTATCGCCGTACCCATTGTGCTATTCACCCCACACAATTTACCAATGAATTAGGTATAGTAAAACCGTTTATAGCCAGTAGTGATGTGGGTATTTATGCCAGTGTTGATATACCGCCTGATAATTATCTATTTAATGAAATTTTTTATGATTCAGACATTGAATTAAATAATATCAAGCATACGATTAAAGAAGTGGTGGTTTATACTAAAATCCCAAAAAACTCTATTCGTATTCCTTTAGTCGGTGGTTTTACTTATTCACCTGATTTTGCGTATGTCATTAAAAACCATGATGGCAATATACAACTTAATTTAATTGTTGAGTCTAAAGGTAAAAATCATTCTGATTTAAGCGACAATGAAAACCAAAAAATTAGATTAGCTGAATTGTTTTTTAATACACATAGTAATATAAACAATAATATAAACAATAATATTAAAATATTATTTAAAACACAATTATCTAATATGAAAATGGTAGATATTATTAAAAGTAGTTTAGTGGATTATAGTAAATAATAAAACTCTTTCAAAATCCTATTTATATGAAAAAACTTTGATTTTAAAAAATGTTTATTGTATAAATAATACTTAGAATCAGGATTTTTAAGATTAGAAGATAAAACAGGATTAAAACAATCTTTAAAATCCTTAAATTCTGAAAATCTTGATTCAGACTTTAAATTTTAAAGCTTAAAAAATATATTTTTAATAATTTTGAAAGAAATCTAATAAGTCATAAAAGTCATAATTAATAAACTATAAAAATAAACCATACAAAATAAAAGGCTAAACATCATGGGAAAAACAACTGGCTTTATAGAATTTGAGCGGATTAATATCAATTATGATGCCCCTGAACAGCGTTTAAAGCACTACAAAGAATTTACTATTCAATTAAATGACAAGGAGCTGAATCAACAAGCTGCCCGTTGTATGGATTGTGGTATTCCATTTTGTAATAACGCTTGCCCTGTAAATAATATTATTCCCGATTGGAACGATTTAGTATATAACAACGCTTGGGAACAGGCACTGACAGTATTGCACAGCACAAATAATTTTCCTGAATTTACTGGACGCATCTGCCCTGCCCCTTGCGAAGCCGCGTGTACCTTAAATATTGACAACGCCCCAGTCGGCATTAAGTCTATTGAGCAAGCCATTATTGATAAAGGCTGGGAAAATGGTTGGGTTAAACCACATATCGCCATTAAAAAAACAGGTAAAACTGTGGCAATTATAGGCAGTGGGCCTTCAGGTTTAGCGTGTGCGCAACAATTGGCACGGGCTGGACACAGTGTTACTGTGTTTGAAAAAAATGACCGTATAGGTGGACTGCTACGGTATGGTATCCCCGATTTTAAAATGGAAAAACACCTGATTGACCGCCGTGTTACACAACTACAAGCTGAAGGCGTGAGCTTCAAATTGTCTACATTGATTGCTGATTGTTTAACTGCCCCAAATGTAGCTGATTTAACACAATACACCCTAAGCCCCGCTCAATTACAAGCAGAATTTGATGTGATTGTATTGGCAGGCGGTGCAGAACAACCACGTGATTTACCCGTTATTGGACGAGAATTAGCAGGGATACATTTTGCGATGGAATTTTTACCGCAACAAAACCGTGTCAATGCAGGTGATGATTTAGCTAAACAAATAAAAGCTACAGGTAAAAATGTAGTCGTTATTGGTGGCGGTGATACAGGCAGTGATTGTGTTGGCACAAGCAACCGTCAGGGGGCTGCCAGTGTAGTACAAATTGAAATGATGCCACAAC
>JAYWHD010000057.1:0-28949 GCA_043777895.1 Betaproteobacteria bacterium
AAACTGATGCAAGCAATTTAATACTTAAGAAGTAACTAGTAAAGTAACTAGCCTAACATATTAATGTAAATACTATAAAAGTTAAAATTTAACATTACCCTAAATTTTAATACTAAGTTTTAATCTTCAATCTTCAGCCCTTAGTATTTAACTGTTCAGCCAATGCCGATGCAAATAAAGACAAAGGTTTAGCCGCGACATCAGTCGGTACAGTACACGCTACGCCGTATTCGTTTAGCTCATCATGAACAGGATTTTCAGGAATTGCTAACAATAGCTCTTCTTGAATTTGTGCGATTAAATCAAAATGGCGGCTGCTTACAATCGGGTCTGGGTAATCTTCCGAATGGTCGGCTAAAGCCGCTTCGTCGGCTGCCTCATCAGATTGAAAGACTTGTAAAGTACTATCAACCACCAATGCTAAAGGCATCATTTGTAAACAACGGCCGCACATGACTTGTACATTGGTACTGGCTTTTACGTGTAAAAACCGTTCATAAGCAGGAATACTCACGTCATATTCAGCCCCTTTAACGGCACGGCGTGAACCCGATATTGACCAATTTACGGGTTGTAAATGCCCTTCAACATAATCATTGAGCCATTCAAAACAATTAGGCGGTGTTTGTTGTGCTGCTAAACTTTGGGCAGTATCACAAAATGTATTTAAATCAACAATAGATAGCATAGACATTGAGATGGTTGAGGTATTGGCTTGTAAAATTGAATTCATAGCGTATTTTACGCGACTGTGTTTATATTTTTATATTTTTATATTTTATACATCATATTTTTTTAGTCGTTTAATTTTTTAACTATTATTAATGTCGCATTCAATTTTATATTTACACACGGACACGCATCAATGCTTATTCCACAATTAATTTTAGCCTCCACTTCGCCTTATCGTAAAGAACTTATCAGCCGTTTACGTGTGCCGTTTTCTTGCTATGCACCCGCCGTTGATGAAACCGCTTTACCCAATGAAACCCCTGTAAATTTAGCTAAACGCTTAGCAATGGCTAAAGCTTATGCCGTTGCTCAATATTATCCCAGTGCATTTATTATTGGTTCAGATCAAGTATTAGACTTACAAGGTGAAGCCCTAGGCAAGCCGCATACGCACGACAATGCCGTAGCAATGCTACAAAAAATGCGTGGTAAAACGATGCAATTTATCACCACAGTTGCAGTTGTTCAAGGTATAGGAAATACCGCAAACATTCGTACTGGAATCAGTGTTGTTGATGTCAAAATCAAATTATTAAGTGATGCTGCTATCAATCATTACCTTCGTTTAGATACACCTTATGACTGCGCCGGCAGCTGTAAAAGCGAAACCTTAGGCATTGCTTTGTGTGAGTATATTAATAGTGATGACCCGACCAGCCAGATTGGTTTACCTTTAATATTAACCGTCAAATTGTTAAGTGAACTAGGCTACAACGTACTGGATTACGCTGGATACACCGTATAACGGTTTTTATTTTTATGAATTTTTAATATTTTTATGATGCCTTCACCCAATCTTTTAACGATTAACCGCGTCGCATTGCATTTAATGCCAGTGCCTTTGCTGATGGACAATAGCGTCTCATTTGCACGCACGCATGGGGCTGATGCTTTAGCGGTATTACACCGTACGCATCATTTTGTGGTAGAAAATGCCCGTACTGCCCGCCGTATGTTAGCCACTTTAGGTTTAAATACCGCGATTACCGATTTACACATCACAGAAATACCCCGTGAACCACAAGCACACGATTGGCAGCAGTTATTATCGCCTATATTAGCGGGGCATGAGCTGGCATTACTATCCGAAGCAGGCTGTCCAGCTGTTGCTGACCCTGGTGCTTTATTAGTACGGGCTGCTTATGCTGCAGGCATTGAAGTCATCGCCCACGTAGGCCCTTCATCGTTATTATTAGCATTAATGGCCAGTGGTTTAAATGGGCAGTCATTTGCTTTTGTGGGTTACGTCCCACAAGAGTCTACGGCACGTAAAATTCGGCTTATTGAACTAGAAACCCGTTCTAAATTAGAATCGCAAACCCAAATAATGATTGAAACGCCCTATCGCAATATTGCTTTGGTTGATGCAGTTTTACAAACTTGTAAATCTAACACTTTATTAGGTATTGCTTTAGATTTAACCTCACCTACGGCGTATAACCATACCCGCACAGTAGGGCAGTGGCGTAAGCACGTACCTGATTTAGCTAAAAGACAAATGGTATTAACACTGTTAGGCTCTGCTACTTAGTTTTAAGTATTAAATTGACATATTTAATTTATTTTTATATAATATAAGGATTCGTATTGTTTTTTTAGTGCTTAAAATTAATAATTAAGCATTAATTTTAAACTAACTTAATTGTCAGTGTACATTTTAAGCTATAACAATACGAAATGGATTGCATAATAAAATACTTTTTAAGTACGTTGTGCAGTAAATTAAACCTTCTGGTCAATCGTAACCGGACTGCGATAATCTTTAGAGTTTATCAATGCAGATAGGAGTCAATATGAGTTTAGGCCTTGTGGGACGCAAGGTTGGTATGACTCGTTTGTTTACAGATGATGGTGCTTCAGTGCCAGTAACTGTACTACAAGTGGGCAACAACCGTGTTACCCAAATTAAAACTGCCGAAGTGGACGGTTATACTGCCGTACAATTAGGTTTCGGTGAACGCCGTACAAGCCGCGTTTCTGCTGCACAAGCAGGTCATTTTGCTAAAGCTGGCGTTACTGCTGCTGCTAGGTTAAATGAATTTCGTGTTGATGCCAGTGCGGCATCTGCCCTTAAGGTAGGTGATGTATTGTCAGTGGCTTCCATATTTACTGAAGGTACTAAAGTAGACGTTACGGGTATCACTATCGGTAAAGGGCATGCTGGTACTATTAAGCGACACCATTTTGCGTCAGGTCGTGCTACTCACGGTAACTCGCGTGCTCACAATGTACCTGGTTCTATTGGTATGGCACAAGACCCAGGCCGTGTGTTTCCGGGTAAACGCATGACGGGTCATTTAGGTGATGTTCAGCGTACTACGCAAAATTTATTGGTGGTTCGCATTGATGAAGTGCGTGGTTTATTGTTAGTTAAGGGCGCTGTTCCTGGTTTTGCAAATGGTGAAATCATTGTGCGTCCAGCAGTAAAAACCCCAATTAAAGCAGCTTAAGGAGTATTTATATGGAACTTAAGCGTATTAATAATATTGGTACAGCTGTTGCTGTACCTGATGAAGTGTTTGCACTAGACTACAATGAAGCTTTAATTCATCAGATAGTTGTAGCCTATCAAGCCAACGCCCGCCAAGGAACACGCGCCCAAAAAAATCGTCGTGATGTATCGCATACGACTAAAAAGCCTTGGAATCAAAAAGGTACAGGCCGTGCGCGTGCAGGTATGTCATCTTCGCCGTTGTGGCGTGGAGGTGGCCGTGCATTTCCAAGTATGGCTAACGAGAATTTTTCGCACAAGGTCAATACTAAAATGTACCGTGCAGGTATGCGTAGCATTTTAAGTCAGCTGGCACGCGAGGGTCGTTTGCAAGTAGTTGATGCTATTGAATTAGCGTCACCGAAAACAAAACTACTGCAAGCACGTTTAAATGAACTAAACATTAAAACTGCCTTGTATTTGACGGACGAAGTTAGTGAGAGTCTGTATTTAGCTTCACGTAATTTGTCAAAATTTGCCGCGATTGAAGCGCGCTACATTGATCCAATGTCACTTGTGCATTTCGATCAAGTGCTGATTACACAAGCAGGCATTGAGCAATTGAAGGAGATGTTCGCATGAACCAAGAACGTCTAATGACTATTTTAGTCGCGCCAGTAATTTCTGAAAAAAGCACAATGGTTGCTGACAAATACGAGCAGGTCGCTTTTAAAGTTGTACCTAGTGCTACTAAGCCTGAAGTTAAAGCAGCCGTTGAGCTAATGTTTAAAGTCGCAGTTGAATCTGTTTCCATTCTCAATATCAAAGGTAAGAAAAAACGCTTTGGTCAAACGATAGGTCGCCGTAGTGACGTTCGTAAGGCTTATGTTACTCTGAAACCTGGTCAAAATATTGACTTCCAAGCGGAGGTTAAATAATATGTTAGTAAAAGTTAAACCAACATCGCCAGGTCGCCGCTCAATGGTAAAAGTGGTTCATCCACATTTATCAAAAGAAGCCCCCTATGCACCTTTATTAGAAAAGCAAATTCAAAATGCGGGCCGCAATAACAACGGTCACATTACTACACGTCACAAGGGCGGTGGTCATAAGCATCACTATCGCATGGTTGATTTTGTGCGTAATAAAGATGGTATTCCTGCTAAGGTTGAGCGCATAGAATACGATCCTAATCGCACCGCTCATATTGCTTTGGTATGCTACGCTGATGGCGAACGTGCTTATATCATTGCTCCAAAAGGTTTAGCGGTAGGTACTAAACTAATGAGTGGTTCAGAAGCTGAAATTCGTGTTGGTAATACCTTGCCAATTCGTAATATTCCAGTCGGTACAACGATTCATTGTATAGAAATGCTACCGGGTAAAGGTGCGCAAATCGCTCGTTCTGCGGGTGGGTCTGCTATGCTAATGGCTCGCGAAGGATTATATGCTCAGGTTCGCTTGCGTTCAGGTGAAGTTCGTAAAATTCATATTGAATGCCGTGCCACTATTGGTGAAGTATCAAACGACGAACATAGTTTACGTGTAATCGGCAAAGCGGGTGCAAACCGCTGGAGAGGGATTCGCCCAACTGTACGTGGTGTTGCCATGAACCCTGTGGATCATCCACATGGTGGTGGTGAGGGCCGTACTGGTGAAGGTGGTATTCCTGTCACGCCATGGGGTCAAATGACCAAAGGTTATCGTACACGTAGTAATAAGCGCACGACTTCAATGATCGTGTCTCGTCGTAAGAAATAAGGGATTGAACAATGTCACGTTCTACTAAAAAAGGCCCTTTTTGCGATGCGCATTTGCTTGCGAAAGTCGAAAAAGCGGTAGCTAATAAAGATAAAAAGCCAATTAAAACTTGGTCTCGTCGTTCAATGGTGTTGCCCGATTTTATCGGTCTAACTATTGCCGTACACAATGGTCGCCAGCATGTTCCTATCTATGTTAATGAAAACATGGTTGGACACAAGCTAGGTGAGTTTGCTTTGACGCGTACTTTTAAAGGTCACGCGGCAGATAAAAAAGCTAAAAAATAAGGAGCCCTAATGGAAACCACTGCAAAACTATATGGTGCTCGCATTTCAGCTCAAAAAACTCGCTTAGTTGCCGATCAAATTCGTGGAAAAGCTGTGGGTGATGCACTAAATATTTTAACTTTCTCGCCAAAAAAAGCGGCAGAAATCTTAAAAAAAGTGTTAAATTCAGCGATTGCGAATGCTGAGCATAATGATGGTGTAGACGTAGATGGTCTACGTGTTAGCACAATTTATGTGGATAAAGGAACTTCTCTAAAGCGTATGCGCCCCCGTGCTAAAGGCCGTGGTGCAGGTATTGAGAAGCAAACTTGCCACATCGTTCTAAAAGTCGGCAATTAAGAGGATACTATGGGACAAAAAATTCATCCAATCGGTTTCCGCCTTGCCGTAACCCGTAATTGGTCTTCACGCTGGTACGCTAGTAGCAAAAATTTTTCTACGATGTTATTAGAAGACGTTCGCGTACGTGAATATCTTAAAAAGAAGTTGAAGTCAGCTTCAGTCGGTCGCGTAGTCATTGAGCGACCTGCTAAAACAGCCCGTATTACTATTTATTCAGCCCGTCCAGGGGTAGTGATTGGTAAAAAAGGCGAAGACATTGAGTTGCTAAAGTCTGATTTGCAAAAGCTAATGGGCGTACCTGTTCATGTGAGTATTGAAGAAATCCGTAAGCCTGAAACAGATGCCAAGATAATTGCAGACTCAATTACTCAGCAATTAGAAAAGCGTATTATGTTTCGTAGAGCCATGAAACGTGCTATGCAAAATGCGATGCGTTTAGGTGCTAAAGGCATCAAAATTATGAGTGCTGGTCGTTTAAACGGTATTGAGATTGCACGTACCGAATGGTATCGTGAAGGCCGCGTACCGCTTCATACTTTGCGTGCTGATATTGACTATGGTACTTCCGAAGCACAAACAACCTACGGTGTTATTGGTGTAAAAGTATGGGTTTATAAAGGTGATCACCTCAATCGTGGTGATGCACCTATTGAAATTGATACTAATACCGAAGATAAACGTGGTCCACGTCGTAACGAACGTCGTAATGATGGTCGTACCAATGATACAGCTAAACCTGCAGTGAAGCGTGTGCGTAAAGTCGCATCAACAGCTAACACTGCATTAGCTGTTAAAGAATAAGGGGAGCAGCGATGTTACAACCTGCACGTAGAAAATACCGTAAAGAGCAAAAAGGCCGCAATACTGGTAAAGCCACTCGTGGTAATACTGTTGCGTTTGGTGAGTGGGGTCTAAAGTGCGTAGGTCGTGGACGTTTGACTGCTCGTCAAATTGAAGCAGCTCGCCGTGCAATGACTCGTCATATTAAACGAGGTGGCCGTATTTGGATTCGTATTTTTCCAGACAAGCCTATTTCTCAAAAACCCGCTGAAGTTCGTATGGGTAATGGTAAAGGTAACCCAGAATATTACGTTGCTGAGATTCAGCCAGGTAAGGTTCTTTATGAGATGGATGGTGTGGCGGAAGATATTGCACGCGAAGCGTTTCGTTTAGCTGCACGCAAATTGCCATTACCCTGCACCTTTGTGGCTCGTGCTGTCGGCGCGTAAACTTAGACGTATAAGGAAACGAAAAATATGAAAGCTTCTGAACTTCGTCAGAAAGACAGTGTAGCGCTAAAAACTGAATTAGATGATTTGTTAAAATCACAATTCAGTCTACGCATGCAAAAAGCAACCCAACAATTAGGCAATACTGCGCAAATAAAAGTGGTTCGCCGCGACATTGCGCGTATTCGCACTATTCAAAATGAGAAGGCAGGTGCATAATGGTTGATACCGCTGTTGCAACAAAACGTACTCTAGTAGGTAGAGTAGCCAGTGATAAGATGATGAAAACAGTGACTGTGCTTATTGAACGTAAGGTTAAACACCCTATGTACGGTAAATTCATTGTTCAGTCTAGAAAATATGCAGCACACAATGAAGTGGGTGCTGCTATGGGGGACTTAGTACAAATTCAAGAAACTCGGCCTATTTCCAAGACTAAAGCTTGGTTAGTAACTTCTGTATTAGAAAAAGCTGCTTTATAAAAAAGCTGCTTCATAATTTAGTTGATAATAAATCCTTAGTAATTAAGACTGTAAATAATAATACAAATATACATACAAATACAAGTGTAAATAAAAGTGTAAAAAATTACTTTATTAAATTATTAAATATTTACTCAAATTAAAACTCAAATTAAATAAACAGACTACATCAATAGACCAAATAAAAAACCTGTTAATTAGAAAACACTTGATATAACATCTAGTGTTTTTTTGGTTATCAGGTTTTTTAGCTTTTGAAGATGGATTTATCAAAATACAGGCCATCAAGAATATTTTTTCCAGAGTTTAATTTCTTTATCTATTTTACTGGTTACCCTTAATTATTAAATGGCTTACATTAGTGCTACTTTAATAATACCTAAGTAAGCTATCAATGCCCTATTTTTACCGTATTGTGCAAGCCACACTCTTTACTATCAGCATTTTCCCACCACCAGCGACCTGCACGCTGATCTTCATTAGGTTTAATCGCCCGAGTACACGGCTCACAACCAATAGAAGGATAATTTTTTGCATGTAAAGCATTAATTGGAACATTATGATGTAGGGTGTAGTCACCAATATCTTGCATTGTCCAATTTGCTAATGGATTAAATTTACGCAGTTGGTGAGTTGAATCAAACTCTTCATTTAATAATTCAATACGAGTAATGCCCTGTTCACGGCGTTGCCCTGTAATCCAACCTTCTCTATTTGCTAAAGCCCGTTGTAAGGGTTCAATTTTACGAATACTGCAACACTTTTTACGTAACTCAACACTCTCATAGAAGGCATTTTCACCATAAAGACTGACATAATTCAATACTGCATCAGTTTGTGGATTATAAAGAGTCATATTTAGTCCGTAGCGAGTCTTATTTGAATCAATAACTGCTAAAGTTTCTGAGTGTAATCGCCCCGTATTTAGGGTAAATACCTCAATATTATTAAGTTGCAAACGTGCAATTACATCAACGATAACTTGGTCTTCTATACTTAAGCTACTAGCCAGTGCAGCTCTATGAATAGTTTGATGAATAAGTGTTAAATCAGATTCTAAAGTAGATACTTTGCCGATAAGTACTGGGTTAAGCATAGCGAGACTCTCGTGTGAACAAAGGGTTAGAGGTATCGCTACTACCTTGATAACGAATACTAAAAGTATTGAAAGCAGCCAATGCAACTTCGGCATTTTCACCAGCCCGCAAAGTCATGGCATTAAAGCCTGTGCGTTGCAAAAAAAACAACTGATCACGTGTAAAATCACCCACCGCACGGACTTCGCCTGTGAATTTTAAGCGGTTACGCAATAAGTAAGCTAAACTATAGCCCCGACCATCCACAACTTTAGCAAATTGTATCGCAATTAAATCTAGTCGCGGTAAGTAAGGCTTGATTAGCTGAATATCACAATCACCATTCACTAACACACCGAACATTTCAAGCTCTATAGGAATACTATTTACAGTATTTTCATCAATATCAGTTAAATTACCGTTTAAGATAAATAAATTTTTACCCAGTATGGTATGGTCTTTGGCAATCGTTTGATTAACAATTAAGCTGCGATTTTGAGTAGTATGAGTATCAAGCATATTGTATTAAATAAGTATCAATATCAAATGAGTATTAATTAAATTTCTTAAACTAATTAAGTTTCTTAAATTAATTAAGTTTATTAAGTCCATTAGTATTAGTGTGATTCTAGGTATACAGCGGCTTTAAAAGGGGCTATTCCTAAGCGGTCAATCACATCTATAAATAGTTCATCGTCATGGCGATGTTGAGTATAAACCGTCAAGATACTCGATAAAACATCGGGGACTTGTTCAGCTGCAAACGAAGGGCCAATCACAGTGCCGATTTTACTGCGATTACCACCTCGACCGCCTAAGGTAATTTGATAAAACTCTTCATCGTTTTTATCTACCCCTAAAATACCGATATTACCGATATGGTGGTGTCCGCACGAATTAATACACCCTGAAATATTAAGGGTTAAATCGCCTAAATCACATTGAAAATCAATATTTTCAAACCGTGCATTAATGGCTTCAGCAATCGGCAATGAACGTGCGTTAGCTAAAGAGCAAAAATCACCTCCAGGACAAGCAATCATATCGGTAATTAAACCAATATTAGGCCGTGCTAGGTTTAAATGTTTAGCACGAAGCCATACATCATACAGTTGATGAGTCAGTACGTTAGGCAATACTACGTTTTGTTCGTGAGTCACAACCAGTTCACCTAAACTAAAATCATCAGCTAATTGTGCTGTAGCGTGCATAATTTCAGTACTGGCATCTCCGGGGGCAATGCCTGTACGTTTAAAACTTAAGCTAACCGCAGTGTAGCCCGAAACGCGGTGGGCGTGCGTATTACGTTCTAGCCAACGTTTAAAGCTTGAATCATTGGTTTTATCAGTCTCATTATAAGAAGGTATATATTCGCAAGGTGTTAAATGTGCCTCAATGAAGTGTTGTTTAACACGGTCAAGCTCTGCTTGTGTAATCGTACCTGGACCATCAATTAAGTACGAAAACTCTTCTTCAACGGCTTGACTAAATGCCTCTGTGCCTAAGGCTTTTACTAAAATTTTAATCCGTGCTTTATACATATTGTCGCGTCTACCAAACTGGTTATACACGCGCAGTACCGCTTCGCAGTAGGTCAGTAAATGCTGCCAAGGTAAGCTGTCCTTAATTAAAGGGCTAATAATTGGTGTGCGTCCTAAGCCCCCCCCCACCCGTATATCAGCGACTACTTGCCCTTCGGTATTTAAACGTATTTGAATGCCAATGTCATGCACTTGAATCGCTGCACGGTCACTGGTTGCACCTGTGACTGCAATTTTAAATTTACGCGGTAGTGCTGCAAATTCAGGCAAAAAAGTACTCCACTGGCGAATAAGTTCGCAATACGGGCGTGGATCAACAGTTTCATCAGGGGCAATACCTGCGAAAGCATCGCTGGTTGTATTACGCACACAATTACCACTGGTTTGAATGGCATGCATATTGACATCAGCTAAGCGTGCCAAAATAGCGGGCACATCTTCTAGCTTAGGCCAGTTAAACTGAATATTTTGACGGGTCGTAAAATGAGCATAACCGTGATCAAATTCTTGTGCAATGTCGCCTAAAGTACGCATTTGCTGACTATTCAATAAGCCATACGGAATGGCTACACGCAGCATAGGGGCTTGACGTTGAATATATAAGCCATTTTGTAAACGTAAAGGACGAAACTCTTCTTCAGTTAGTTCTCCAGCCAAATAGCGACGGGTTTGGTCAGCAAACTGTACTGCACGCTCACGCACAATAGTTTGGTCATAGGAATCGTATTGATACATAATTAAGTGTTAATATATTTAAAATTTTTTATCTATTCAAATAAAAATGGCGTTACTGTAATGTCAATGTATAGTGTTAATATAAAGTGTTAATAATGATTATGTGCAGCGTCAGTAGCATTTTGATGAGTGGGTTTAGTCATTGAATCATTAATTAAGCTACTGCCTTTGCTATTGGGGACAGGTTCTTCAATATTGACAAGCACTTTAACAGTGCCAGCTTGCTTAAAAGTCAGTGTTAAACCAAATTTTTCACCATTAAGCAAAGGCTTTTTTAAGTCTACGAGCATAATATGATAGCCTAGCTTTTTTAACTCACGTGTCATCGGGGTTACTGTTTTTGCAGGCAATTCAATATTTTTAACTTGACGCATACGCATAATATCGTTATCAGTACTCATTACGTGTAGTTCAGCCCGTTTAGCAATGGATGAATCTACTTTGACTGATACTAAATAATCTTTATTATCACCTTGATTATCAATAGCTTTGAAGAATACTCCGCCTACTGTTTGCCCAGAAACAGTTGTGACAGCATAAGGATGACGAATATTAATAGTACCTAATTTAAATGCGTGAGCTTGTACAAATGAGGGGAAAATAACTATATTAATTAATAATATTAATGATAAATTTAATGATAAAGTTAATAATAAATTTAATAATTTAAAGTAAGGACAGTGGCAACGAGTAGTTAAGTTCATATAGGTATTTTAATAAGTATTTAAATAAATATTCAGTAAATATTTAAGAAGCATTTAGAAAATATTTAAAAAATATTTTATGTATAGTGTATTTAGTCCATAGCCATACTGGGCAACACAGTGCTTATATGTAACAAATTATCTGCTGTATTTTGCTTAATATTAGTATATTTTAATGTGTAAATACCACAATTTGGCATAGGCAATGTCATTTGAAACTGTCTAAATGCAGCCATACCCATAGAGTTATTGACTTTAAAGCCTAAATTTTTCCATATTAATAAGCTAAAGAATACGCCGTGTCCAAATAAAACAGTGTTATTTTCAAATAAATATAATTGCTTCATAAATTCACCGACTCTATCGTCAAACTCAATAAAAGTTTCAGCGTGAACACCTTCACGTAAACAAGGGTCGGCTTTGTCCCAATATGCTTTAATAAAAGGCCAGCGTTCATCGCCAGTCATACCTTGTAATAATAACGGGTCTATATTGGTAAACTCATGAAAAATTGGGTGTACAACAGAGCTAATCTTCGCTACTTGGCAGTAAGGTGCAGCAGTTTGTTGTGTGCGTAAATAACTTGATGTGTATACTGTGGTTGGTGGTAAAGGCAATAAGCATAACTGTTTTTTAGCCAATCGTTCTGCTTGTATTAAGCCTAAGTTAGACAGGGGAATGCTGCGATTGTCTACACTAATACCACCTGCATTTGCTGTACTCTGCCCATGGCGAATAAAATAAATAGTATTCATAAAATTTAATGGTCAATCTAAAAGCGTAACTATAAGGCTATTTATACAAGGCTTATGCGAGGTTGGTTTAAAATAGTGAGGTACTGTATTTAGATTATATTTTAAATTAGTTCTTTAAATTAGTTCATTAGACTTCTTTCAAAACTATTAAAAATATATTTTTTAAGCTTTAAAATTCAAAGTTTTTTTCATATCAATATAATTTTATTCAAGTAGCTTTAAAAGATTTATTAGATAACTGATAGCTGATAGCTGATAGCTGATTGTTACTATTTTATGAAGCGTTTATTTTGAATAAGTAAGTGCATGCAGTTTAAGGCAAAAACTACCTTATTAGAAGTTACAATAAATGCTAAAATAGTAAGCTAAAATGAATTAAAAAATATTCGTATCAATAATTCCAAAAATAGTAGGGCTACTAAGATAGGTAATATTCGTTTACAGTGCTATTTTTGTTAAACTAACAACTGTTTACAATTATTTAACTTTAAGTAGCTTGCTCAGGCTTGAATTAGACTAAATCAAAGCCAATTATAGTGAATACTGTTAGAAGCCCGCGTAAACTATTACTTTTATAAGTCATAACTATAAAGCAATTTTGGTGATAACAGCATTCATATTTATTACTTTTTGAGTAAATAAAAAATACTTAAACTTAAATAATGATACCTCTGCAAGTAAACAATAATAAAATAATAATACTATAACAACAGTTGTGTGAATAGTATTGTCAATAGTGTTATTAATAATAACTGTTAAATTTAGATTTTTGGAGCCTTACTGTGAATATTTCTTTTGGAAAATTGGCTATTGCAGCAGCAATCGCATTCGCTTTGTTTAGTTTGCCGAAAATGTACGACGATATGCGTACGCCGCCAGAAAATATTCCTTATAGTAAGCTTAAAGAGGAAGCCAAAGCAAAGCGGCTTGAAAAAATTGAGATTATTCCTCAAGGCTCAACACAAATGGTGGTAGCTAAAGCAAAAGACGGTAAAGAATATGCAGTAATTGCCCCATCTGATTTGTTTATGGTACGTGATTTTATCGATGCAGGGGTAGAAGTGTCAGGTAAAGCTGCAGATAAAAATTTCTTAATGAACTTTTTATTCACCTTTGGGCCTATTTTACTGATTGCAGGTTTTTTCTTTTATATGAGTCGTCAAGGTAGTAAAGGCGGCAGTGGTCCTTTTTCTTTTGGGCGTAGCAAAGCAAGAATTTTAGATGAGGCCAGTAATACAACTACTTTTGCTGACGTAGCAGGCTGTGATGAAGCTAAATTTGAAGTAAAAGAAGTCGTTGATTTTTTAAAAGAACCCAGTAAATATACCAAATTAGGTGGGCGAATCCCCCATGGTTTACTACTGGTAGGGCCTCCAGGGACAGGTAAGACTTTGTTAGCCAAAGCCATTGCAGGCGAGGCAAAAGTGCCATTTTATAGCATTGCGGGTTCTGATTTTGAAGAAATGTTTGTCGGTGTCGGTGCATCAAGAATGCGCGATATGTTTGAACAAGCCCGTAAAACTTCGCCGTGTATCATTTTTATTGATGAAATTGATGCAGTGGGCCGTCAACGTAGTGCAGGTGGTATGGGCAATAACTCTAATGAACAAACTTTAAATGCCTTATTAGTAGAAATGGATGGTTTTGGTTCAGATCAAGGCATCATCGTTGTTGCGGCCACGAATAGAGCTAATATTTTAGACCCAGCTTTACTGCGTCCTGGTCGTTTTGACCGTCAGGTTGAGGTTGGTTTACCCGATATTCGTGGTCGTGAACAAATTTTACACGTACATATGCGTAAAGTGCCTTTAGCACCCGGAGTAGACGTTTCTAATGTCGCTAAAGCAACGCCCGGATTTTCAGGGGCAGAATTGGCTAATTTAGTAAATGAAGCTGCTTTATATGCCGCTCGCCGTAACGGTACGGTCATTACGATGAACGATTTGGAAGAGGCTAAAGATAAAGTGTATATGGGTGTTGCCCGTACCAGTATGGTGATGAGTCAAGACGAAAAACGTACGGTCGCTTATCATGAAGCAGGGCATGCTGTAGTAGGCTGTTTGTTGCCTGCTTCAGACCCTGTGTATAAAGCCACTATTATTCCTCGGGGTAGAGCTTTAGGTGTGGTATGGCGTTTACCCATTGCCGACCGTATTAGTTATCATAAAAATAAAATGTTGGCTGATATCGCTGTGTCGTTTGCAGGGCGAATAGCCGAAGAGATATTTTTAGACGATATTTCGTCAGGAGCATCATCAGATTATCAACAAGCGACTCAAATTGCTAAAAATATGGTAACTCAATGGGGTATGGGTAATGATTTAGCCCCAATGATTTATACCCAAGAAGACAACCAAGCTATGATGGGCGGTTCAGTAGGCAGTGCGATTAATATGGCGCAATCCACTATGCAACGGGTTGATATTGAAATTGAAAGAATTGTGACTGAACAATATAGCTTAGCAAAGCGTTTAATTAACGAAAATCTTGATATTATGACGGTTATGGCAGAGGGTTTACTGCAATACGAAACTTTAGATGCCGAACAAATTAATGATATTATGGCACGTAAGCCTTTACAGTCACCCAAAGTATTAAATAAGAATGAGGATGCTCAACCTGCAACTGTTTCTAGTTAAATAATTTCTATAATATGCTAACTTATTAATGAATATACTATTTGCTAATAAATTGCTAATAAATTGCTAATAAGTTGTTAACTGTTAATAAATGGTATGAATTATATTTGTGTTAAATAATTCTATTCGTACTGTCATTCGCTACTGTTTACAATGGCGGCTTCGCCTAAAAGTTTTATCTTTATTTTGGCGAAGTTTTGGTCTGCTGCTTGCTTTAATGTGCGTTGGTTTTGCTTTGTGGTCGTATGGCTTTACCATGCGTCAAGAATATTCTAGAGCGCAAGCCTTAGCTGGACAACTAACTACGGCGGTTAATCTAACGCGTAGTGCAATTATGCACGCTAGATCAACTAACCGTGCTTCGTTATTACTAGAGCTAAATACCGATGAACGGGTTGATGTATTTGTTCGCGAAGGCAGTGATACCGTAGCTTCACTAGAAGATACAGTCATGCACCATTGGTTGCATAGTTTGTTAAAAACTAAATTAGGGCAACATACGCAGCTTGCCCGTGAAGTCAATCAAATTAAAGGTCTATGGATTAGTTTTGACATGGGCGGTACTACCTTAGGCTTACATACCTATTGGTTGCGTGTTGATCCAGAGCGTATAGAAGCCCGTTTAAAAAACCCTACTTGGTGGTGGTTATGGCCAATATTGGCATTGGCTACAGCGGCTTTAGGCGCGGCTTGGCTAACACAACGAATTACTACACCACTTACTGCATTGGCAAAACGTATTCAAGATTTATCAGAGGGTGTGCCATACATACCATTGCCTACACACAGTGTTAAAGAAATTGCTAAGGTGAATGCGGGTATGAACCGTATGGCCCAAGCTTTGGCCAGTCAAGAAGCAGACCGCCGTCTAATGTTGGCAGGCTTGTCGCATGATTTACGTACACCACTGGCAAGGTTACGTTTAGAATTAGAGTTTGCGGTTTTAGAAGACGAACAACGTGCTGCTATGAATGGTGATATTTCTCAAATAGATATGCAGCTTAAACAGTTTACAGACTATATTGGCAGTGACCAAGCACAGCTTAAGCGGCTTAATTTAACCGATCTAATAGACGATTTTCTATTACGCTATGAGCGTGATAGTCGGTGTCAATTAATAACCTACTTTACACCCAATGTATTTATTAATGCTGACGAAGCGATGTTGGTACGCTTATTGGGCAATGTAATTGAAAACGCCTGCCGATACGGAGCAAACAATAATATTGCATACTTAACTATAAAAATTTACCCACAAAAAAATAATGTTATTCTTAGCATTAAAGACAATGGAGAGGGTGTGAACCCCGAACAGTTAATTAAATTGACACAGCCTTTTGTACGCGGTGATAGCTCACGCAACGGCTGCGAAGGCAGTGGTTTAGGGTTAGCGATTGTGGCACGAATTGCCAAACGTCATGAGGCTGAATTAAGTTTGCACAGTGCGATGGGTACAGGGTTTGAAGTACGTTTAACATTTCCTAAAAAATAAATTTATACTAAATCATATTAAAGTAGCAATGCCTTGTGTAGCGATGTCTTATTTTTAAAGCAGTATATTTAAAATATTAGTATCTAATTGGTGTATAAATAATCAATTTCTGCTTGCGTAAAGCCTGCTGCTAATCGGGCAGCTTCGTTAAATGGTGGTCGTAACTTAGCAGCACCATAGGTTTGACATAGCTGCTGATAATACGTTACAGGTTCTAAACCGTGTTGCATACACAAATAGCGATACCAATAATTACCAATTGCTACGTGGTTAATTTCATCGCGTTGAATGATAGCAACTACGGCAGCACTGTCATTGTCACCACAACCAATTAATTTTTCTTGTACTGCTGGGGCAGCGTCCAAACCACGGGCTTCATACAAGCGGGGGACTAAAGCCATACGGGCTAATACATTATTTTTTGTTTTATCTGCCATATCCCATAAACTGTTGTGGGCGGGGTGTGCAGTATAGTCAGTATTAACCTTTTTCATTCGTCTGGCTAACATTCGGTAATGATAAGCCTCGTCACCCGCAACCATTAACCAGTTTTGATAATACGCCAAAGGCATATTATTAAACCGCCAGACTGCATCTAAAGCTAAATTGACCGCATTGAGTTCAATATGTGCCAGTGCATGCAATAAAGCTCCTCGCCCTTGTGGTGTATGTAAAGGTTGAGGACGAATGGCTGTAGCGTGAACTAACACTAAGGCAGCTGGCATACCTGGTAAATTAGGTGGCTCTGCTAAATCGGTATTCAAGTCCCAATTATTATGGCGTATAGTCTGCCTTGCTAGTTGCAAGGTAGCGTGTGTTTTAGCAGCAGGGTCTTGAATCTGTAAAATATTTAATGCCCGAACACGTGGACAAAGATGGGTAAAATTATTAATTATCATTACATAAGGTATATATTTAATTCATATTTAATTCATGTTTAATTTATGGTTAATTTATATTTAATTTATTTTTAAATCACCTGCTACAAATCCATTGGTAATCGGTAAACGCCAATCCTTACCAAAAGCACGCGGTGTAATTTTTGTACCTACTGCAGATTGACGGCGTTTATATTCATTGATTTGAATTAAATGCAATGTTCGTTTAACAGTTTGTTCATCGCTAATATTTAAAGCAAGTATTTCGTGAAGCGATAAATTATGTTCTAAATGGGCAATAATAATGGCATCTAATACCGCATAATCAGGCAAACTATCTTGGTCGGTTTGATTTTCACGCAGTTCGGCACTGGGGGGGCGGATTAAAATATTGTGTGGAATGATGGCGGGTAAACCTTGTTCAGTCGCTTGATGGTTTCGCCATTCACACAAACGATAAACTTGTGTTTTAAGCACATCTTTTAAGACTGCAAAGCCGCCGCACATATCACCATACAAAGTGCAGTAGCCCACGGCGGTTTCACTTTTATTCCCTGTAGTTAATACTAAATGATTAAATTTATTGCTAAACGCCATCAGCAGTGTGCCACGAATACGTGCTTGTAGATTTTCTTCAGTTAATCCTGTTGATGTGCCTGTAAATGGTTTAATTAGTGTATTTAAATATCCCTCAAATAAAGTTTCAATAGGGATTTCTTCATAGCGAACATTTAAGCGTGCAACCATTGTACGGCTATCTTCAATACTCATATTGGCAGTAAACCGCGTAGGCATCATAATGGCGTAAACTGCATCAGCACCTAAAGCATCTACGGCAATACTCAATACCAAAGCACTGTCAATACCACCACTAAGCCCTAATATAATAGATTTAAAGCTATTTTTATATACGTAATCGCGGGTTGCCAGTACTAAGGCTTGATATATTTCTGCTTCTGTATTTAAAGATGGAGCTATTTCTGAAACCTGTGGTGTAGCGTTGTTTAAAGTAATATAGTGAACAGCAGATTCAAACTGTGGCAGTTGTGTTGTACAAAGTCCTTCTACATTTAATACAAAACTACCGCCATCAAATAATAATTCATCTTGTCCACCTACAGAGTTAATGCCGATATAGACCATACCCAGTAGGCTTACATTTTCTCGTATAGTGTTAATACGGCGTGTCATTTTTCCGTGATAAAACGGACTCGCATTTAAGACTAATAAGACTTCAGCCCCTGCATCTTTGGCGACTTGTGGGGCAGTGGGCAGCCATACATCTTCACAAATATTAATACCAAATTGCGTCCCTTTAATATCAAATACAAAAGGTTCGTATTCAGTACCGCCTGCACCACTAAAGCTAAAATAACGGTGTTCGTCAAATACGCCATAATTAGGCAATTCGTGTTTATAGTAAGTACCTAGTACCTTACCTGCACATAGCAAGCTGGCCGCATTGTTAATGTGATGTTTTTTAAAAGAATTAGAAGCAGAATCCATATTTAGTGGATACCAATCAGGGTGTCCAACTACAATATGCAAATTGGGATACTCTAGGGTTGCTGCGGTAATATGGCTTAAAGCGGCCTGACATTGTTTAGCAAACTCTGGGCGAAATAGTAAATCTTCAGGTGGATAGCCTGATATAGCCAATTCTGGGAATAAAATTAAATCAGCCTGTTGTTGAGCCGCTTGATGAATAGCCGTTAATATAATTTGAGTATTATTTGCCACTGCACCCACAGTAAAATTGAGTTGTGCTAAGCAAATACGAATAGTAGTAATGGGGTCAATTTTTGACATTATGATTTAATAAATATGCTTGTTGCTTACATTATTGTTTATATATAACGTATAACTTATTAAAAATATACAGAATATATACAGAATATATACATTAATATTATGCTTTATCAATGTGATGTTTTATTAAATAATCTAAAGAGTATTTACCAACACCAATAATAACCAAAGTTCCTAGTATCCAGCCCCAAAAAATATGTTGTTGTAAAGCAGCAGGTGCAATTTCTTGTAATGATAAAATGGCTACTATGTTAATAATTGATAAGCCTACTGCCGTTAATCGCCCAGCAAAGCCTAATATTAATAAAATAGGCAAAACTAACTCACCAGCTGTCCCCATTATTGCGGCAATATATGGACTTAACAAAGGAACTTGATATTCGTCACTAAATAAAGCCAAAGTCGTTGACCAATCATTAACTTTAGTTAAACCTGCTTTAAAAAAAATCTGTGCGACATAAAAACGACTGATTAATAACCATAATTGAGACAGACTACTCAAGTAATGAGTGATTATTGAATACCATTTGTACAGTAATTTTAAATGGCTAGAATTAAGCTTTTGCTTAAAATAAGTATTATTTTTCATAGTATCTTGTCTTTATAGTAGTATTTTATAGCTAGTATTTATAGCCAATCTTTATAGTTAGTATTTTTATGCAGTATTTTCAACGATACGATGGAGACATTGATAGTTTAGTAATTGAGTAATCCAATCAGAAAAGCTAAATAATGAGTCAATATCATAAGCCAGTTGATACGCTTGATGCAATGTTGCACCATTTAGGCAGGCATCAATACAAGTTTTATCTGCAACAGTTATTATTTTTGCATAGCTTTGCCAATGGATACGATGAATTAAAGCTGTATGACTATATTTTTTTGAAAGTACGGCTTCAAACTTGTGCATCAAGTTAGTTAATGATACAGGAGTTGATGTTGTTTTTGAATGATTTTGAATGAGTTCCGTTTTAAAATCAATAATGTCATAAGACAAATTTAGTAAATGTACACTTGGTTGAAATAATAATGTTAAAGTCTTTGGATTTTTTGTGAGTAAATTTAAACTATTGATATCCAGCAGTAAATCAGCCGCGTCTTGTGCTGTATTTAGTGCATCGTCTAGGTTAGCTAAGTCAGCTAAAAAAGGCAAGGCTGTATCAATGCCCCCATAATTGCTATGACGTATCCAATGACCTAAAGAATGGCCATTTTGAGCGTTGTAATAAGACCAATCACCTTTGGAAGGTGGGCAATCTAGCCAGTAAGCTTTACAGAGTGCGTAAAAATCCACTTCATTTAATAGTACTTTGATTGAAGGATACAACACACTTAAGGCATTAACGGCATTGGCTACAGTATTATTTTGGTAAACTTTCAAACCTTCTTCTGCACCAAATTTACCTAAACCAATGATATTTAAATTAGTTATTGAGTCATTTAGTGGGTTGATGAGTGAATGTAGTAGTTTATTTTGATAATACGCTTCGGCGTTCATTTAGGTATTTACAGTAGGTTTTTGGGTGCTAAAGCGATATTTTGAATCTTTTTGGCGTATGCAGCTTCATCTAGTAACTTATTTAAAGAAGGTAGATGAGTATCCCATTCAATTAAAGTAGGTATAGATATTTTGTTAGAAGTATTGGGCTCTATAGATGATTTATTATTAGTACTTGAATTTAAAGTGCTTGATAAATATTCCAATGATTGTTGATATAAATGCCATACAGCGGGTGATACAGGCATTGAGTGGTCGTCTACCATAATACCTTGTTCACAAGGAGTACAGCCTGCTAAATGAATTTCCATCACAGAATAGGCGTCAAACTGATGAATATAATTTAAACATTGCTCTTGAATAGTCAGTGCATCATTGTTTACAGATTGATTAACAGCATTAATATAAACATTATTTATGTCCAATAAAATACCACAGCCTGTTCGTTGGCTTAGTAGCATTAAAAATGCTGCTTCGTCATAACTTTGTTCAGTAAATTGAAAGTAACTCACTATATTTTCTAATGCAATTTTACGTTTTAAGCTATCTTGCACATAGTTAATATTATCAGTGAGTATTTGTAATGAAGATTGATTAAGGCGTATAGGCAGTAAATCATTTGCGTGTATAGATTGTAAATGTGCCGACTGTTCTTGAGTTTTAAAAGTTAAAGCACGTCCAAAAGACAAGTGATCACTAATTAGTAAAGGATTAATTTGCTCTACTAAACGTTTGATTTGTTGTAAGTGCCACTCGTCAATACCGCAAGCGCTTCCCAAACTAAGTCCTACACCATGTAAGCTAACTGGATATAAATTAGCGGCTTCATAAAGTATTTTTGGAATTGCACCACCTTGAGCAAAAAAATTTTCAGTATGTACTTCAATGAAATCAATTGCGGGCGGCGTAGCGAAGAATTCATCATAATGTAAATGACGTAATCCAATTCCAACTGGGCTGATTAGCTGTTGCGGTAATGACATAGCAGTCGGTTTATTTAGCTGATTTAACCATAGTGTCCGTCATAGTGTCAGTCATAGCTAAAGTAGCTAATTTTTTTTGAGCTAATTTTTTAGATAGACCACCCAACTGACTACATTCATCTTTAGTCATATATTTCCATTCAGCCACATCTTTATCTTGTTTGGCTGCACCCGCACAGCTATGTGTACCCGTCAAATTTGCACAATCATTTTTACCTGCTAAGGCTACTCCAAAACATTTTTCTTTACTCATACTTTTAGCGTGGGTTAAAGCAGGTGCAGTGCTTAATATGGCGGCTAATGTAGCAGTACTGATAAGGGCTTTATACATAGTAGAACTCCTATAAATAATAAATTAATGAAAGATTGATTAAGATTACAGTGCCATAATATTTTGTATACAAAATATAAAACACAATGTGTAATCTTTTTATTAGTCTAGCAAATAAAAGAAACCTTACATATTTTTATAAAAAATTTAATTTATTTAAAAAAATAAGTTTTAAATAATTTTTAAATAAGTTTTAAATAAGTTTTATATTTAATTTGTATATATATTTTCACGCCATTTTTTTAATAGTGTGCGTAGTGTAGTCGCATTTTTTTCTATGTTTGAACAAGATTTACATATTAGTAAATGTGATTTTAAACTTAATTTTTTATGCCAAGACAAGGAGAAATCTTGCTTAAAATAAATTAAAGCTTGTGAAGATTTACAGTTAGGAAGTTTTTTTAAAAGTCTATTTTTCATAGTATCAATTATTGAGTCAAGTAGAATGAATAGCAAACCACTGGATATTTAAGCAGACTTGTAAACGTGTTCTGGCACGGTGAAGTAAAGTCCATAAGTTAGACGAACTAATACCCAATTCCTGACATACTTCTGCTGCTGACAATTCTAACCATTCACGCATCATAAATGCCCGTCCTTGTGCTGCAGGCAAATCATTAACACAGGATTCTAACACCCTAAAAAACTGCTGTTCTTGCAAAGATGCATCAGGCAATACACTAGGATTTACCCATAAAGCTTGTGGTTCTAAGTTATGGTCTTGGTCATTAAATAATAAATTTTCTAATTGCTTAAAAGACTGGTCTGTTGTTTCGTCAGAGTTTTCAAAGTCATTTAATGACGGTTCTCTTTTACTTTGGCGGAAGTGGTCAAGTATTTTAAATTTTAAAATACCCACTAACCATGTTTGTACTGATGATTTGCCTAAAAATTTATCAGGATTAGTCAATGCAGCCAATATGACATCAGAAACCACATCTTCTGCCCAAGTATGATTGCGTAATTGCAACATTGCATATTTTAATAACATACTATGCGAGTCTGCGACTTGGGTTTGAAAATCAAGAGTATTTGTCATATTGAAAATATATTGATTGAAAATAATTAAAAATAATTAAAAATACTTAAAAACACTTAAAAGTAGTTAAAAACACTTAAAAGTAGTTAAGGTATATCTTAACGTTTTACATTAGCATCTACTACAGTTAAAGCCGTTAAATTTACAATACGCCGCACCGTTGCACTGGCAGTAATAATGTGTACGGGGGCATTAGCACCTAATAATATAGGGCCTACGGCGACATTATTGCCTGCTGCTGTTTTAAGTAAATTGTAAGAGATATTAGCCGCATCTAAATTAGGAAAAACCAATAGGTTGGCAGAATCGGTTAATGGGCTATCTTTAACGCTATTAGTACGAATATGTTCATCTAAAGCACTGTCACCGTGCATTTCGCCGTCTACTTCAAACGGTGGATTGTGTGTACGAATCAGTGCCAAGGCTTCACGCATTTTTAACGCACTGCTAGAATGGGCTGTTCCAAAGTTGCTGTGTGATAGCAAAGCGACTTTGGGCTTAATACCAAACCGTTGTAATTCAGCAGCGGCCATCAAGGTGATATCACAAATTTCTTGCGCACTAGGGTCAAAATTTAAGTGGGTATCCACTAAAAATACCACTCTATTCGGCAGCATTAAGCCGTTCATAGCTGCATAACACGTAGCATTTTTACGTTTACCAATCACTGAATCAATATAAGGTAAGTGTAAACTGGGCGTACCAAATGTACCGCAAATCATACCGTCAGCATCGCCGTGCTTGACTAGCATACACCCAATTAAAGTATGACGGCGACGCATCTCAATTTTGGCATATTGTTCACTAACTCCCTTACGTGCCATCATTTGATAATAGTCGGTGTAATAAGTGCGATAGCGTTCGTCTTGTTCTGGGTTTACAACTGTAAAATCAATACCTGCTTTAATGCGTAAACCAAATTTCTCTAAACGTTTTTCAATGACCGCTGGGCGACCGATTAGTATGGGTTTGGCTAATTTTTCATCAACCACAATTTGTACTGCACGTAAAATACGTTCTTCTTCACCTTCACAATAAACAATGCGGGTTTTTTGATTAATTTGTTCATTGGCTTGTTTTGCCATATTAAACAAAGGCTTCATAAAACTACCAGAATGGTACATAAATTGTTGCAAGCTGGCAATGTAAGCCGCCATATCTTTAATTGGGCGGGTTGCAACGCCTGCATCCATAGCGGCTTGAGCGACTGCTGGGGCAATTTTGATAATTAAACGTGAGTCAAATGGTTTAGGAATTAAATAATCACGTCCGAAACTAAGGTTACCCACGCCGTAAGCAGCAACTACGGCATCATTTTGTTCGGCTTGTGCCAGTTCTGCAATGGCATAAACAGTCGCGATTTCCATTTCACGAGTAATAGTCGTCGCTCCCACATCTAATGCCCCACGAAAAATATAGGGAAAGCACAAAACATTATTGACTTGATTAGGATAGTCGGTTCGCCCTGTACAAACAATGGCATCACTGCGTACGGTAAGGACTTCTTCAGGCAAAATTTCTGGTGTTGGATTAGCCAATGCTAATATTAAAGGATTAGCCGCCATTTTGGCAACCATTGTGGGTTTTAATACGCCACCCGCAGACAAGCCTAAAAACACATCTGCATCGGCAATGACTTCATTTAAAGTGCGGGCATCAGTCTTTTGAATATATTGTGCTTTGTCAGCGTCCATTAATTCAGTACGCCCTTCAAAGACTAAGCCGCCTAAATCAGTGACCCAAATATTTTTTCGTGGTAATCCTAGAGCAACCAGTAAATTTAAGCAAGCTAAGGCAGCAGCCCCTGCACCACTGGTGACCAGTTTAATGTCAGTAATACATTTATTGAGTACTTTTAAACCGTTAAGAATAGCTGCACTAACAATAATCGCTGTGCCGTGTTGGTCATCATGGAATACAGGAATATTCATGCGTTTACGTAATTCACGTTCAATGTAAAAGCATTCAGGGGCTTTAATATCTTCTAAGTTAATCCCACCAAAAGTAGGTTCTAAAGCGGCAATAATCGCAATTAATTTATCAGGATCAGTTTCATTAATTTCAATATCAAACACATCAATGCCTGCAAATTTTTTAAATAAAACTGCTTTGCCTTCCATAACTGGTTTGCTGGCTAAAGGGCCGATATTACCCAGCCCTAATACCGCTGTACCATTGGTAATAACACCTACCATGTTGCCTTTAGCTGTATAGCGAAACACATTTGCGGGGTCAGCGACAATTTCCTCACACGCAGCAGCAACACCTGGTGAGTAAGCCAGTGCTAAATCACGTTGGTTACTCATTTGTTTAGTGGCAACGACTTGCAGTTTTCCGGGTCTGCCTTGTTCGTGGTATTCCAAAGCGGCTTTACGTAATTGAGAATCTAAAGGCTGTGTCATATATATATTTGTTTATGTATTAAAAGGATTAAAAAATATGAAGAGATATATGAAGAGATATATAAAGAGATATTAAAGAGACATTAAAAAATATTAAAGAAATATAAAATAAACTACGATTATCGTTGATTATGGTTTAAATATGCCTAAACTAGTAAAGCTAAACTTTAGCTTATTTTAGTAATAATTCTTCTATAATTTTTATAGTCTTTTATTTAACCAACCAGTTTAATACCATATACTTTGCGATGACTTTAACAAACAATTTACAGCCTTACCGTGCTTTAATTAAAAAATTAGATACTAGTAATCGCTTGACTACTAATATATTAGCTCGCGCACCCAGTTTTAGTGTTGTAGCAGGTGTTTTAGCCGATAACTTAACACAGGTTACATTGTCTACTGGCGAAACAGTACACTTGCAGTTACCTCATCATACACACCTTAATCCAAGTGATATTTTGTTAGACACAAACGGCATGATGGTACGCGTAGAGGCTGCCATACAAACAGTCCTAGCAGTAACGCATACAGACACTCAACAGCTGGTTAAATTAGCCTTGGCAGCACACAAGCAAGGCCGTGCTTTAGGGTGGTTTGAAGGCAAGTTATTGCTTGCTGAAGATAAAATTTTAGAGTGTTTTTTAAAAAACATAGGTTTTAATAGTGAATATATTCAAGGCAAACTAGCATTAAGCCCTAATTTAGACGGCCTGCCTATGCCCAATCACGCCTGCAATAATGAACATAAACATACACATAACCACTAAAAGACAAGCATACATAATCCTATGTGTTGTTTAAATAGTACAAACACGAATAATAGTGTATGTTTTTTGTGTTTTTGAAAAGGATATGCGTATAATTATTTGATGAGACTGATTTAAAAACGTTAATCATTAAGTTGTTAATATCAATTAACTTTATTCACTAACTTTATTAATTAATTCAATAAATAAACAGTTTAATAAGTAAATAGTTCAGTTAATAAGTTCTAATTTATTTCTACACTTTTGCTATTTTACATCTTCAATTTTTACTACCAACCCCCAACTTTTACTGGAATAAACATGACTAAGTCAATCATATTGGCCGCTTTAATCGCCACATCTTTAGTTGCTTGCTCTAAAAAAGCTGAAGAAACAACGATAGTAACACCGTCTATGCCTGCTGCTGAAATGCCAGCAACAACTGCAGCACCAGAAGCGGCAACACCAGAAGCAGCAACACCGTCTATGCCTGCTGCTGATGCTGCAACTGCAATGAGTGCTGCTGCTGACGCCACTATGAATGCAGCTGGTGCAGTTAAAGATGCTGCTAAATCAACGACAGATGCTGCTAAAGCTGCAGGTTCTGCTGTCACTGATGCAGTTAAAATGGCTAAGTAATTAGTTGTTTTGTACTCGTTAATCAAGTACAAAAAATAAATTAAAAACCGCCTTAGGGCGGTTTTTTTATACAATTTAGCTCATGCGGTTTATACACATATCTATATATATAACTTAATCTATTCCTTAATGTATTCCTTTATATGTAGCTTAACCTATTAATTAAATATTTAGTTTGCATAGCTCAAGTAAAATAATAATTTATATTTTATATTAACTTTTATCACTTTATGACTTCAAATACCGCCACACTTAGCCATCTTAATGTTGAATTAACGATGGCAAATGCCATTCGTATTTTAACAATAGATGCTGTACAAGCTGCTAATAGTGGACATCCTGGTGCGCCTATGGGAATGGCTGATATGGCGGTCGCTTTGTGGAAAAAACATCTAAAACATAATCCAAGTAATCCTGCGTGGTTAAACCGTGATCGCTTTGTGTTGTCTAATGGCCATGGAAGCATGTTAATTTATGCTTTGCTACATTTAACAGGTTACGATTTACCTATTGAAGAGTTACGAAATTTTCGGCAATTACATAGTAAAACACCAGGGCATCCTGAAGTAGATATAACACCTGGTATTGAAACAACGACAGGGCCTTTAGGGCAGGGTATTACCAATGCTGTTGGTATGGCATTGGCTGAAAAGTTACTAGCAGCACAGTTTAACCGTGATAATTTAAATATCGTAGACCACCATACCTATGTATTTATGGGTGACGGCTGCTTAATGGAAGGGATTAGTCACGAAGCAGTTGCCCTAGCAGGCGCTTGGAAATTAAATAAACTCATTGCACTGTATGACGATAACGGTATTAGTATTGATGGTCAAGTAACGCCTTGGTTTATTGATGATACGCCTAAACGTTTTGAAGCGTGTGGTTGGAATGTTATTCGGGCGGTTGATGGGCATAATGCCGATGCCGTATCTGCAGCCATTGCCACGGCTAAACAAGCTAATAACAAGCCAACAATGATTTGTTGTAAAACGCATATCGGGAAGGGAAGCCCAAACCGTGTCAATACCAGTAAAGCCCATGGTGAACCACTAGGTGTGGATGAAATTGAACTAACGCGAGCGGCTTTAGGCTGGACAGCAGTACCTTTTGATATTCCAAGTGATATAAAATCAATGTGGGATTGTAAAAGTAGTGGCGAGCAGTTTGAAGCCACTTGGAATGATTTATTTACTAACTATTCAAGACAATATCCTGAGTTAGCGATTGAATTACAACGCCGTATGCAAGGCAATCTCCCTGAAAATTTTACTGCTATAGTAGATACGGCTATGCAAGCAGCGGTTGTAAAAGCAGAAACAGTAGCCAGTCGTAAATCAAGTCAAATAGTATTAGAGGCATTTACCGCTGCTTTGCCTGAATTATTAGGTGGTAGTGCCGATTTAACAGGGTCTAACTTAACTAATACCAGTAGCACACCTGCTTTTCGGGTTGATGATACGGGCAATGTAGCTGTTAATGCAGCAGGTCAATTAGGCCGTCATATTAATTATGGTGTACGTGAGTTTGGTATGGCTGCCATTATGAATGGGGTTGTTTTACATGGGGGTTTTATTCCTTATGGTGGGACATTTTTAACCTTTAGTGATTATTCACGCAATGCGATTCGTATGGCAGCGTTAATGAAACGGCGTGTGATTCATGTGTTTACCCACGACAGTATTGGTTTGGGTGAAGATGGGCCAACGCATCAAAGCATTGAACACGCAGCCAGTTTGCGTTTAATTCCAAATTTAGATGTATGGCGTCCATGTGATACCAGTGAAACAGTGGCTGCTTGGGCATCGGCACTAGAAAATAAACACCGTCCAAGTGCTTTGTTATTATCGCGTCAAAACTTACCTTATGTATCTAAAACAAATATAAACGATTTAGCCAAAGGTGGCTACGTTTTACGTGAATCAAATATTCCTCAAAACACGCCTCATTTAACTAAACCTATGCAAGTGTTGATTATCGCAACGGGCAGTGAAGTCAGTTTAGCCTTAGAGGCACAAACACTATTAGCTTTGGAGAATATTGCGATAAGGGTTGTGTCTATGCCTAGTACGACTGTATTTGACCGTCAATCATTTGAATATAAAGCGTCTGTACTACCTGCAAATATACCGATAATCGCAGTAGAAATGGGCGTAACTGATGGCTGGTGGAAATATGGGTGTAAAGCCGTATTAGGAATTGATGTGTATGGTGAATCAGCGCCTGCCCCTATATTATTTAAACATTTTGGTTTTACCGCTGACAATATTGCGAATACTGTACGCCGTGTATTAGGGCTGTAATTATATAAATAATAGGTAATGTTAAATTTTAACTTTTATAGTATTTACATTAATATGTTAGGCTAGTTACTTTACTAGTTACTTCTTAAGTATTAAATTGCTTGCATCAGTT
>JAYWHD010000058.1:0-11018 GCA_043777895.1 Betaproteobacteria bacterium
GCCATCACAGGACCGATATTGCCTTGCATAGACAATTGCGACAATTCAGATGGTTCAGGGGCCTGTGATAGTAAGCTAATCGCTTGACGTAATGCAGTCGCTGGCACTATTTGAGCAGTTCTTAAGGTTCTAAATCTTTCAAAAATTAAAGCGACTGCTACTACAGAAGTCACAATTAAAAACCAAATCGGCCAACCTGCCGCTTGAACAATAGACCACATAAGCAATTTCCTTTAAATAAAATAAAGTAAAACACAACAAGCATAGTACATAATACATAATATTATGGCTAAATTTATATTTTAAGGGTATTTTTTCTAACTATGCTATCAAAGTAGCTTTAGTAAATAATTTTTAGTAAATAATTTTAGTATTGCTACTTAAAAACAGGTATTGTATTTTTTATCTAAGATAAGCCTTATTTTTATTAAGAATTATCTATAAATTTACATCTAAACCGTATTAAAGTAGCAATATCTTATTTTATTTAAGCCCTAAAACTTAGAATCAGAATTTTCAAAATTTAAAGCTTTCAAGATATTTAGGCGGTTTTAAATCCTGTTTATCTTTTAATCTTCAAAATCCTGATTCTAAGCAGTGTTTATATAATAGACTTTTTTTAAACCAAAGTTTTTATGCTTTTTATATTTATAAATTAGTGTACCTTGTGGAAGTAGAGCGGCCTAAAAAGCGAGACACTACAACGCTACTCAATACTAAAAGAGCTGATAACAACATGCCTAGCATAATCCACCACACGGCTTGTGGACTATTTTGCCAAGGCAAAGAGATATTCATACCATAAAAACCAGTCATCAAACTTAAAGGGGCAAATACACCAGTCAAAATAGTTAAGTTTCGTACAGTACGGTTCGTTTGGTGGGCGACTGCTGCAAAATGTAGTTGAATCGCCGATTCAACCGATGATTCTAACCGTTTAGCGTGGTTCAGTACACGGGCGATATGCTCAATAATATCCGCTAAACGTACGCGTAAATTATCGTATTCGTGAGAACTATAAGGTCGTTGCCTATCATCTAGCCACTCTTCTCGTAGTTCAGCAACTGCGTCCATTTGCTCTTCAGACAAGGCCTCAAGTTTTCGTAGCTCTAAACGTGCATCTAATAAAGATGCCCAGTTATTAAACGCACGGCGTGGGTCTAGTAGTTCGCGCTGCCATTGGTCTAATTGATCGGTCAAAGGTTGTCTTAATGCTAAATAAGCGTCTACTTGTATATTAATAAAACGTAAAAATAATTGGTAGGGACTAATGATTATTGACACATCACTACTACCATTATTTGGCTGCATCAGAGTATTTAGCCGTGTAAAACAAGCGACTAAATCAAGTTGCTTACTGTGTTGTACACTAATTAATACCTGCGGTGTGATTAAAAAAGTAACGGGTTGCGTCATAATAACTGGTAAGTGATAGCGATTTTTTTTCCTAGTATTATTAATAATTTTAGTATTATTTCTAGTATTATTTCTAGTATTATTTTTAATATTGTTTACACTATCTGTGTTACCTATATTATTTACAATATTTATACCATTTATACCATTTGTATCGTTTACATTAGTTGTGTTATTTATGTTGTTCGTATTATTATTTTTACTATTTGGTAATAAACTGCGAAAAACCAGTCGCCCGTATGACAAATCACCATCATAATGGCTGGGGTGCAGGGGATTAATGGCATCTTGCACGTGTAAGGTTTGTATTGTTACGCCACTTAGCCGTTGTACAGTGGCAATAAATGCGTCAATATTAGTTATTTCAGACACATCAAAACGCAGCCATTGAGGCTGTGTAGAGGGCGTAGGTATTTCAACTAAACCGCCTGCTTGAGAAGTTAATAAATATTGTTGCATACAAAATAAATAAGATTTTTAATATTTATGTTCCTATATAATTAACTGCACAATTAACGACATAATTGTTCAAAATTCTTGCTTAGTTGTGCATATAAATAACTTTTACTACCATCATTAACAATATGTGCATCTGCTAAAGCAATAGGGCCAGCTTTATCTAAGTGTAGGACTTCTAATATATCACGGTCATTGACTTGCTGTGCAGTCATAGGCCGTATAGCCCGATTTTGTAAGCGTTGATAACGTAAATTTTTTGGGGCGTGAATGGCTAATAATTGCAGGCGTTTATTTAGTTCACCGCGTAGGATATCTAATTCACCCATACTGTACAGTCCATCAATAGCAACTGCTTTTCCTTCAGACAATAATTGTTTAATTTTGGGTAAATTAATGTGTGCGATTGCCGCCATACCATAGGTTTTACGGAGTTCTTCACGCACTAACCGTTCATTTTCAGGATTAACACTTAAACTTCGGCGTTGCACTTCTTCAACGACAGTGCCTCCAAAATAAATTAAAGTGTAGCCTTGTGCAGCCAAGTAAACACATGCCTCTGATTTGCCAGTACCACATAGACCCACTAAAGCGATAATTGGGAGGGTGTGGGCTGGTTTTAGTACTTTATTAACGCTGCTATCCATAGTATTTAGTAATAATGTGCTGAAAAATATATTTTGTAAACTTTAAAAATAAAGGTCTGAATTAAGAATTTTAAGAATTTTAAAATTTTTCTAATCCTGTTTATCTTTTAATCTTAAAAAATCCTGATTCTAATAATTATTTATAGAATAAAAAATATTGTTAATAGTTTTGAAAGAGGTTTACTATTTATGAGTACTAATACTCTCTAATACTTTAAAAAAAGTAGGAAAAGTTTTATTGACACAGTTGGGATCTTCTATAGTAATTGGAATGCCTGCAAAGCAGAGCAAAGAAAAACACATAGCCATACGGTGGTCATCATACGTATGAATACTTGCAGTAATAAATTTTATGGGCGGGGTGATGACTAAATATTCTAAACCTTCCTCTACAATTGCGCCAATTTTACGCAATTCGGTTGCCATAGCGGCTAATCTATCGGTTTCTTTGACACGCCATGAACCAATATTATTTAATACGCACGGGCCATCGGTAAATAACGCTACTATTGCGGCAGTCATCGCAGCATCAGGTATATGGTTGAAGTCTTGACTAAATGCAGGTAATAGTTTATTCGCCCGCCCGTGTACTGTGATGCTGTGTATATCCCAATCAATTTTTATACCAATAGTACTTAAAAAAGTTGCAAAATGAATGTCGCCTTGCAAGGAATTAAGCCCAACACCGTGTACAGTCAAAGAATCACACCCTAAAGCCCCTGCTGCCAAAAAATAACTGGCACTGGAGGCATCACCCTCAACTTGAACAATATTTGGACTATGGTAACGGCTATTTTTAAGAACAGTAAATTGCTGGTACTGGGTATCATCACGAACAACATTGACATTAAATTGCGACATCAGCTGAACAGTCATATCAACATAAGGTTTGCTGATTAACTCGCCGTCCACAACAATTGTAATATCTTGCTGATGCTTAACGCTTAATAACGGAGCAATTTGTAATAAACCAGTTAAATATTGACTAGACGCACTGCCTTTAACGTTGATAGTTTTTATATGTTTAGTGTAGTTTGTACGGTTTAAGTTTACTTCACTTGATTTATTTGCTTCATTATTGGCTTTATTTACTACTTTATTTAATTGATTTGATTGATGTGTTTCAATTAATAAAGGTGGATAGCCTAGGGTTTTTTCATAGCGTATACGGGTATCTAAAGCTGCCAAGCTATTGACTAAATCAGCAATGGGTCGCTCGTGCATACGGGCTACACCGTGCAATCTAAATGTACCTTCGCTGGCAGCCAATGCCGCAGTGAGTGTACGAATAGACAAGCCAGAATTACCTACAAAAATATCAGCAGTACTGTGTTTAAATCCCCCACCTATGACATAGTAACTGTCTACTTCAATCGCAGTAATCTTGACACCCAACTGCCGTAATGCTGCAATCATAATTTGTGTATCATCACTGTCTAAAACGTGGGTCAGCGTTGTATTGCCTTCGCTAAGCGAAGCTAATAACAAAGCACGAATGGACAGGCTTTTTGAACCAGGCAAGGTGATTTGCCCGACTGCACTGTGTGCGGATAACAATGTGCGGGTTGTTGTGTCGGTGTTATTCAAGTAGGTAGAGCTATAAATCATAAGTAGGTACAGAAATATAAAATATAAAATATACAGATATTAAAATACATAAATACATAAGTATATAAATATATAAATATATAAATAATAAGTATTAAATACATACTATTTTAACGTAGCTAGTATATCTGCCCGAGTTAAATGTGTGATTGAATTAGAATCGGGCAGATCAATAAAGCGTTCTAATAAACATTGTGCTAATTTAGCAGCAGTTAATATAAACTTTTGCCTGCCATGCAACATAAGGTGCGCCGATGAGCTAATAGTGTTTAATAGCATTATTCCAATGCGGTCTAAAAAGCCTACACCTTGCGTTTGAAAGCGATAAGATTCTTGCATAATATCAGCTTGAGCATCATCATTGTAAGTCAGCATAGGTAGGCTGTTTGCATACTTAAGTAAATAAGCATCTAATGTTACTGCATTAAGATTAGGTGCAATAAGTAAGCAACGTATATTCAAATGAGTATGAATAGATTGTTTTGTGTCAAAAATCTTATTGAATAATTCGGGAAGGTCTTGTTCATATAAAGGGCTATAAAACGCATGGCGACTATTGTAACGCGGTATACCCGAACGGCTAATATGATGCATACCGAGAGAGGGTTGAGCAATCAAAAAGCAATCAATGTCTTTTAAATTAGTCTGCCAACTAAAGTTATCGCTGATTGAAAAACCATTTAAATGAACTGTGGTGCTAGGTAATGGTGTATGCGTAGACACATAAACTTGCTGATAGCATTTATTAGCTAGTATTTGGTTTAGCAAAGCATCGCCTAAGTGTGTTGTAGCACCAAAAATATAGGCACTACATTGCTTAGTTTGAATTAAATTTGCTTGGTTATTAAACGAAATAGGTTCAATCTGTTGCATATAAAAATACAATTATAAAAATACAATTATTGATTGTAATTCATTATAAACAATAAGTTTTAGGAGTTTTTAGGGCTTTATAACTTAAAGAGTTGAGCTTAAAGTCGCATAATTTAAGATTTAATAATTAAAAAAGCCGCTAAAATAGCGGCTTTTTTAATTCAGAATCTATATTACGAGCTTATATTACGCATTAATTAACAATAGTTTAGCAAGTATACATACAAATACTGACGTATTGTATTAGGCTTACTTATTAACGCTGCGTGTACCGACTACTTCAATTTCTACGCGGCGATTTTTTGCTTTACCCGCTTTGGTTGTATTGCTGGCAACAGGTTGTTTCTCACCTTTACCCTCTGTCAATACACGGTTAGAATCAATACCTTTACTGACTAAGTAGGCTTTAACAGCGGCTGCACGGCGCATAGATAATTTATCATTATAGGCATCTGAAGCATCACTGTCTGTATGGCCTACTGCAACAATGACTTCTAATGCAACGGCTCTTACTTTTTGTGCTAAATCGTCTAACTTAACTTTTGCTTCTGATTTTAGAACTGCTTTGTTTGTATCAAAGAAAGCATCAGCAGCGAATGTGACTTTTTCTAAGCTAACAACAGGCTTAGGCATTTCAACTGGCTCGACCATAACTGGCTCGGCTACAACTGGCTCTGATATGACGGGTTCAGCTACGACTGGTGCTACATAGGGTGCTACATAAGGTGTAGCAACAGGCATTACAGCAGTGGGCATACCACCTTCGCATTCAGGCTGTGCTAATTCTGGTGTCCAGTAGCCCGTGCGTACACACAATCCAGAAGAGTTACGTACAATCAACCCACTTGAATCTTGAATATAACCACCGTTATTCATGACTTCACCCGCTGTCATCATGCTTCCAGTCATTTGTCCCATAGACTGCGATGATGGCATTCTTTGCCCGGGTACTTGACGAGTAATTTGGTTTGTTACTTGCCCTAACGCTTGCCCAGTAGACTGGCTATATGAAGACAGTTTTTGTCCTGTTGCTTGACCAACAGTTTGATAGGCGAAGGTGCTAGTTGCTGTAACACTAGCAAGCATTGCGAACACTAGATTAGATAGTTTCATGAAAGACCTTGTAATTTTATAAGGTTAAAAATAAGAGAGCGAAAGTAAAATATAAATATTAAAAATGCTATAAATTTTAAATAATTAGTAAATTACTAGATTTGACCAATAAGTAGCAATTAACAAAACTATACAAGCAACAGTCTAGTTATCACACTAATAACTAGTTTAACACCGCTATAGCGATTCTTAAAAAAACAGGACTCTAATTAGCTCTAAAAAGTACATAAAAAATACTAAATAAGGGTTAATTTATCTGAATACTGTTAAATAATTGTAATATGTGTAACAAAAAACCAACAAAAATGTGACCACTATTTTTAGTGCTAAATTAGAAATTTAATCACAACATAAATATATAAATATACAAATATATACCTTTATAATCAAGATTATTATTAAAAATAGTAATAAAAATAGTAATAAAAATAATATTAAAAATAATATTAAAAATAATAATTAAATACATAAAAATATGTAATATTACTCAATACATTACTCAACATCATTTTTAACAAAATATAAAAATAAAACGCTAAAATAAAATGCTAAAAATAATACTATGACTGCTAAACAAGACTCTATATCGCTAAACAATGTTGATTATCAAGAAACAGAAAAATTCTCTGCACTAGCCCATCAATGGTGGGATTCAGCAGGTAGTTTTCGTGCCTTGCACGATATTAATCCTTTGCGTTTAGACTGGATTGAAGATGTTTTGGGTGGGGCAGGTAGCTTAAAAGGTAAAACAATAGTAGATGTCGGCTGCGGTGGCGGCTTAGTCAGCGAAGGTTTGGCACGACTAGGTGATGAACACAGCCGCATTACAGGTATTGATATGGCAGATAAACCTTTAAAAGTCGCACGTTTACACGCTTTAGAAGTTAATATTGGTGTGCCGCGTTTAGAATATTTATTAAGCACAGCAGAATCTTTAGCACAAAGCCGTCCTAATAGTTGTGATGCCGTCACTTGTTTAGAAATGTTAGAACACGTGCCTGAACCTGCCAGCGTCATTGCAGCCTGTGCAGAACTGGCTAAACCGAACGCCCCTATCTTTTTTAGTACTTTAAACCGTAATCCTTTGGCTTATGCCACTGCAATTGTCGGAGCCGAATATATATTGGGGTTATTGCCTAAAGGAACGCACGATTATAAAAAATTCATTACACCTGCCGAGCTAGCATATATGGCAAGAGCAGCAGGGTTACGGGTTGAATCTATACGCGGTATGGACTACAACCCAATGAGCCATGTTGCACGCTGGGGTTCTCATCCTTGGATTAACTATGCGATGTTATGCTACAAAAATGAATCCTAATTTAATTCAATTATCTTAATTTAATTATCAAATAATTAAGATAGCTTTAAAAATGACTTAATAACAAGTTTTTTAAACTTTCAAAAAGCCATATTTGTACACTTTAGGTTCTATGTGTTCAGCTAATTGTTTAAGTATTTCGCGTAAGTCAGCAACAAGCAAGGTATAGGTTTCGTCTAAACTTTTACTATTCATTTTACCTGCCGTGCCTCTGCCTTGAAAATACTCTCTGATGTCGTAAAGTGAGGCATTTACAGTGTAGTTACTCCGTCCTTCAAATGCTCCTCCAAAAGAGGGCAAGGCGTGCTGGTGGTAATACCTCCATAGTTTACGTGCCGCATCAAAAGCTTGGGCGGCTTTGGGTGAAAATTCCAAGGCTTTGCCGCATTGATACAACTGAATATCTTCAAACAGTTTAGTATTTTCATCGGGTTTAAGTTTACCGTTGATGAACTGGCTCATAAAATTGCTTTCAAATTTCTCTGGGGCATTTACGGCTTGTTCGGTGAACGGTATCCAATGATTTGTACCATTTTTAGAGGTGATTTTATTTTGACTATGGAACAAAGTAAACACTAAACAATCATTTTGAAACTCGGTATCGGTTTTCCAGCCATCATTTGGATATAAAAACTGGTCACGGTCATTAAGCCAAGTCGCTTTTATACAGTGCCTCATTGTTAAATAAATAGACATTGGTATGATGTTTTTTGAAGTAACTAGATTAGTAAGACTTTTACGAATATCATTTTTTGAAGGTGAGTTTGTAATAAAAACGCCTTGGCTATTTTGAAAATCAGTACCTATCATTCTAAGATAAGCGATGCGTTCAGATTTTTTATCGTAAAAGTTACGAAGCCAATGAATTATAAATTGTCTTTCATTGTAAGCGTGTATTTTTTTATCACTACTTAAATGTCCATTTACATCATAAACTTTTGCAATGATAGATTCAAAATCTATTTTGACAGTATTGCTCCAAATTTTAAATCCAATCGGAAAAGCCCCTTTAACATTATCAAAAGACTTTGCCGGACAAAGAAAGATTTTCTCAAGTTTTGGTTTAAAGGACTGGCGATATTTATAAAAATTCGGTGCTTGTAAAGTTTTTAAAGTTGAAAATTCTGCGATGGTACAGCCATCAATTTCAAGGTAAATTCTTATTAAAAACTGCGCAAAAAGTTCTCTAGCAGCAGTACTAATTAATCCACTATATTTAGCATAAATGAGTGTTTTAGTCGCAACTTTAGATTTATTCTGCCCTTTTCCAGTTACAGTATCTCTATTACTAGCCTCTGCATAGGGCGGGTTAATATACACCACCAATTTTTTACGTTTTTCAGGATTATTGATAATATCTTGTAAAGATGTTGGTAACTTACTGAAATCATCATTTAAAAAATCAAATTGAAATACATGGCTATCTAATAAATTTGCACCGCTTTTAATGCGGTCACGCATAATATCCACATCTTGCTTTTGTAAAGTAGAAGCCCATACATTGTATTTATTGGTTAGTCCTGCCAACAAATTACCCGTACCTGCCGCACAATCCCACACATAGTACTCATCTTGCCAGTCTTCGCCCAAGACATCAGCTAAATATTTTTGTGATAACTCAACCCACATTTGCGGGGTAAAAAAGCTGCCCGTCCTTTCACGTATATCTTGTGGAACAAGTAAATCCCTACGTTCTACAATGTAATCCCAATAGACTGCTTTTGGTGGGCGGTCATATTTATTCCAAAATTGGGTGTGGGCTATTTGTTTGTCGTTAAACTCTAAGCGTTTACTACTAAATATGCCTGCTTCATCTATCTCACGGTCTAGTTCATAGTAGTCGCGTTTCAGCAATACAAATAATTTCTCTTTAAGTGTGCTATTTTCATGCGACAATAAATCAGCTAGAAAAAAATCACCATCAACAATACCTGTTTTTTTAGCCAGTTCCCAATGAACAGCAATCGTTGGTTTAACAGAATGTAACCATTTATTATAAATAGTCATAAAATTATTTTTATCAATTTTGGTTTTGCTTAAGCCAAATTTGCCAACGATAAAATTATGTTCAATAAATGTATTTAATTCGCGGCTATCATTTAAAAAATTAAATAGCAGTGATTGCCTATCAATGACTGTTTTTATTGTTGCGTAAATCAGTTTAAATTCTTTGCTATCGTGGTTTGAAGGCGTTACATTCCAGTTAAAGTCGTTGATATAAAATACTTCGTGAATACTGTTGTAAGGAATAAACGCAATTTTTTCGCCATCAAATGCACCCAGCATTGCAGGCGGTAAATGCTGGTCAAAAGTCCGGGCTTTACCAATCGTCAGTACCAATTGAACAATAGACTTGTAAATATCTGAAGCCCCTTTTTTAGCTTCTGCCCACAGTAAAGAATGGTATTCAGAGGGCTTTATTTCGCTTGGGTGCATACACACACAAAAGTCTACATTGCCTATTATTTTAGTGCAGTCATATAGCCCAAAATAGTCTTGGGCAATTTTATTTTTAAGCTCTTCTTCGCGTATATTTTGATATTTCATAATAAGCCTTAAGACACGCGAGCTTTGATATAAGCCTTCATAGCATCTGCATTGGCTGCCATCACATCAAAGCGTTTTGGTAAATCTTCTAAACCTTCAAACCCTAATGGGCGTGGTGTGGGTGTATTTAAGGCTTGTTCTATAGTGTTTGAAAATTTAATGGGCAAAGCTGTTTCTAAAACAAGCATGGGTATATTTTTACGCAAATGTTCACGGGCTACTTTTACGCCATCGGCTGTGTGTGGGTCAATTACTACGCCATAACGGCCAGCCACGTCTTTAATGACTGCCATACGTTGAGCGTGGTTTGATGCACCACTAAAAAAGCCATAGGTGTTTGAAACTGTGGCAAATTCAGGACATTGGCTTAAATCAAAGCCACCATGTTGTCCGACATCACGCATTAAAGCCCGTGTTTTTTCAGCATTGCGTCCCATTAAATCAAAGATAAACCGTTCAAAATTAGACGCTTTACTAATATCCATACTAGGGCTAGTCGTTTCTAAAGTTTCGGTACTATTGCGTACGCGGTATTTTCCTGTACGAAAAAATTCGTCTAAAACATTATTTTCATTGGTCGCGGCAATCAGTTTGCCCAGTGGCAAACCCATTTGACGGGCGATATGTGCCGCACAAATATTACCAAAATTACCTGACGGCACACAGACATCAACAATGTCGCCAATAGTTTTATGTGTAGCAGCAATGGTGCCTAAATAGCCTTTAAAATAATAAACCACTTGGGCGACAATTCTGCCCCAATTAATACTATTGACTGCACCAATACGGTAAGTTCGTTTAAACTCTAAATCTTCACTGACCCGTTTGACCACATCTTGACAATCATCAAACCAGCCTGTTATCGCAATATTAAAAATATTTTTATCTTGTAAGCTAAACATTTGTGCTTGTTGAAATGCACTCATTTTGCCGTACGGCGACAACATAAACACATTGATGCCTTGCTTACCCCGCATCGCATATTCGGCAGCACTGCCTGTATCACCGCTAGTCGCTCCTAAAATATTTAAGGTGCG
>JAYWHD010000059.1:0-3817 GCA_043777895.1 Betaproteobacteria bacterium
AACTGTAAGCGGGCTTCGTAGCCAAAATGATGCCCTAAATTTTCTTTTTCAATCTTAGCAATACTATGATTTAAAAAATAAGGACTCCATACGTGCGGCATTTCAACTACTGGTGCACGCATAGCTGTCTGCCAGTAATATTTACATGTGTTTGAATGTTGTGAGTGTGTCCAAATTTCGTCAAATATAGCCCCATTAAAATAAGTACCTTTTTTTACATTTTTAGTCAAATATTCGCTGTCAATGACATAATCATTACCACAACGATAACTAATGACTGCACCTTGACGGTCTTGTATGATTTTGGCTTGTTCAGCGGATATTTGTGCTCCGCCTTCAATTAATACATCTAAGCGATCACTGACTTCATTAAAGCTAACAATATTTAGCCCCTGCCCTAAATCAAAATGATCGGGTATCTTATTAATACCATCACCACAGTTAATAAGAATAACCTCTTTTATAACTGGTGACGCTTTAAGTAAATGGTATAAAAAGAAAATATTTTGATTTGCACCGTTTGACCAAATATCAAAAGTTTCTTGTTTTTTAACAAAATAAGTTAATCCGACTATCATAATTTTCCTCTTTTAATTATTGAATATAGTATATTTAGTATATTTAGTATATTTAGTATATTAATATAGATAAACAGATATTTACATATATACTTGTTTTTGATAAGTAGTTTTTATATATTTTAAATTAATTGGGTATAAAAAAAGCGACATTAAGCCGCTTTTTTTATATTTAATAACATATAAATGTTTATAGTTATAATATATTTATAGTTATAACTTATTTATATTAACTGGAAAATCTAGCACATGCAGCGGGGTCTTTCCAATGCAGTATTTTTATTGGCGCTCTTAAGCGTGTCGCTGGTTTAACCCATTCAATCGCTAATTGACAAGATACATCTCCCATTGGTGTTTCAACAGTTAATATATAATCCCAATAAGGTTGGTCTACAAACCCATAATTATAATGAGGTGCACCAACAATATCATATACTTGTTTTTTGGTAATACCAGTCTTTAGTAATCTTAATTGTTCTTGATTAATCATTAAACCTTCTGGTTTCCAAGCTACGTCTTGATTAGGAAACTGTACGGTATCATTGACCATTCTTTCTGCGGTATTACAAGCTGACAACATTAACACAGAGGTAGCTAATAAGCTAGTTAGTAGTATTTTTTTCATATAATCCTTTTTAAAGTATAGCAAGCTATTATAGAAAACGAGCAATAATATACTATTTAATGCTCGTTTTCTATTACTAATAGTTAAGTTAAAAACCAAAAGTTATCAACTCATAACTTGATACTACTGCTTAAAACTTCCAACGCATACCAGCACCAAAGCTTGGCTTAGAATTACGTGCAGCGGATACGCTGGCACTATAACCCGAGCGACCACTTTCGCTAGTAGCATTTAAACCAATCGCTAAGGCTTCTTGGCTATCATGATAACCAATACCTACACCCACTTGATGCGTTCCTGCTTCAGGTTGTGTGTTGATAGCATGCATGGCTGCCATTGATTGCGCAATGCCAGCAGATGCCGCCTGACGATTAGATTCTACAGCTGTTCCTAAGTCATTAATACGGTTATCTGTAATTTCTTGATTAGAACTGATTGATTCACTTAAAGTACTGATTGTTTTACTTAAATTAGTCAAACCAGTGCTTAATCCAGCAACCGATGTATTAGTAGTACTTAAACCTGTACTTAAACCAGCACTTAAAGCAGAAACTGATATATTAGTGCTGCTTAAACCTGTACTTAAGCCAGTACTTAAACTAGCTACTAAAGCATTTGAATTACTTAAACCTGTACTTAGACCAGCAACTGAAGCGTTGGTATTACTAAATGCTGCAAGCACAGTAGTGCCTTCAGTACCTAATGAAGCCAATGAGGTATTCGTATTACTTAAAGCAGTTTTTAAACCATCAACCGATGTACTCAAACCTGCAACCGATGTATTGGTAGCACTTAAACCTGCACTTAGACCGGTAACCGACATATTCGTATTACTTAAATCCGTAAACAAGCCAGTAACCGACATATTTGTGTTGGTTAAACCTGTATTCAGATTAGTAACCGAGGCGTTAGTATCGTTTAGTGCAGTACTTAAACCAGTTACTGATGAATTAGTATTACTTAATCCAACATTAATAGCACTCAAACCTGTACTTAATCCAGTTACTGATGCATTGGTACTACTTAAACCAGTACTTAAACCGGCAACAGACATACTCGTATTGCTTAAAGCAGTATCCGTATTGCTTAAACCTGTGCTTAAACCAGTGACCGACATATTTGTATTACTTAAACCAGTAAACAAGCCAGTAACCGACATATTCGTATTACTTAAACCAGTAAACAAGCCAGTAACCGACATATTGGTATTGCTTAAAGCAGTATCCGTAGTACTTAATCCAGTACTTAAACCTGCAACCGATGTATTCGTATTGCTTAAACCAGTATCCGTATTACTTAATCCAGTGCTTAAACCTGCAACCGATGTATTCGTATTGCTTAAGCCAACATTAGTATTACTTAATCCAGTACTTAAACCTGCAACCGATGTATTCGTATTGCTTAAAGCAGTATCCGTATTACTTAATCCAGTACTTAAACCAGCAACCGATGTATTCGTATTACTTAATCCAGTACTTAAACCTGCAACCGATATATTGGTATTGCTTAAGCTAACGTTCGTTGTACTTAATCCAGTGCTTAAACCTGCAACCGATGTATTCGTATTACTTAATCCAACATTAGTAGTACTTAATCCAGTGCTTAAACCTGCAACCGATGTATTGGTATTACTTAAGCCAACATTAGTATTACTTAATCCTGTACTTAAACCTGCAACCGATGTATTGGTATTGCTTAAGCCAACGTTAGTGGTACTTAATCCAGTGCTTAAAATAGCAACTGAAATATTCGTAGCAGTTAAAGCAGTGCTTAAACCGGCTACTGACATATTCGTAGTACTTAATCCAGTACTTAAACCTGCAACCGATGTATTGGTATTGCTTAAAGCAGTATCCGTATTACTTAATCCAGTGCTTAAACCTGCAACCGATGTATTCGTATTGCTTAAAGCAGTAAACAAGCCGGTAACCGATATATTAGTACTACTTAAACCTGTACTTAGACTAGCCACCGAAGCATTAGTATTGCTAAATGCTGCAAGTACAGTAGTCCCTTCCGTGCCTAATGAAGCCAATGAGGTATTCGTATTACTTAAAGCAGTTTTCAAACCATCAACCGATGTCGTCAAGCCAGCAACCGATGTATTGGTAGTACTTAAACCTGCACTCAAACCAGTGACCGACATATTTGTATTACTTAAGCCTGTATTTAAGTTAGTAACCGATAGATTGGTATTAGTTAAACCTGAACTTAAACCAGTAACCGATGTATTGGTATTACTTAATCCAACGTTCGTTGTACTTAAACCAGTACTTAAACCAGACACTGCAATATTAGTAATATTTAGTCCTGTACTGACTGATGCTACTGATGTATTCGTATTGCTTAAGCCAACGTTAGTGGTACTTAATCCAGTGCTTAAACCTGCAACCGATGTATTCGCATTACTTAAGCCAACATTAGTAGTACTTAATCCAGTGCTTAAACCTGCAACCGATGTATTCGTATTGCTTAAGGCAGTATCTGTATTACTTAATCCAGTACTTAAACCTGCAACCGATGTATTGGTATTGCTTAAGCCAACGTTCGTTGTACTTAAACCAGTACTTAAACCAGACACTGCAATATTAGTAATATTTAGTCCTGTACTGAC
>JAYWHD010000060.1:0-10721 GCA_043777895.1 Betaproteobacteria bacterium
TCAAACTTATTAAAATACTACATAATAAGTTCACGTAAACGCGGCAAGAAAATAATGTCTTCATAATGTTTTATTGTGTGGGTTAAAAATTAAGGTCTATATTATTTATTTTGTTGGAATCGTAATTGACAACGCGTTAGTTGTTGCGTTAAATAAAATTGGACTACGTTGTTTACCCATTTGAGTAGTATGTGCGTTATAAAACAAATGCCCCAGTGCATAGCCCATCGCACCCCCTACGGCAACATCACTAAACCAGTGCTGACGAGTACCTATACGTCCTACAGCGGTTAATAGCGGTAAAGTATATAAAATGGGTGCATCATAATGTAACGCATACGGCGTAACCAAGGCAGTTGCCATTGCCATGTGTCTTGATGGAAAGCTACTATCACCCCGATTTTTTGTATTAAAGCTGGTATTGCTTAAGCCAGATGAAGGCCTTGCTCGATTCGTTAAATGCTTCAAGCTAGTTGCTGCTAGTACTGCAGCGGCTGACGACTCTAAACTAGCCAAAGCAACATGGCTACGGGCATAGTTACTGCCATCATAGGCCCATAAAGCTGATGCACCGATACCCAAAAATGTAAGACCACTACTTATATCGTCTAATTGTTTAAAACGGCGTTGCATTGCCGAATTTTTTAATATACGAACAACGTTGCGGTTTATAGCACGGTCTGATGATGCAGTAACGGCAGTAAAAACAGCCCCAGTTGTAAGCATATTACGCCAGTTTACGTGTTGTACACCTTGTTGAAATGAACGAACTGCATTATTAATTGGGGGAATAACGCCGTCATTAATAGCAAGCGCACCTAAATGAACACGGCCATCATAGTCGGCTACACCCGCAAATCGCTCTAAACCGTTCTGTACAGAATTATTACGCCAGTCCTCTTTTAGTAAACTGTATAAATCAGCGGGATTATTAACCATTTGAGCAATATCACGCGTCCACGGCGACAAAGCGATGCTTACTTTTTGTCTGCTATAGTTAGGTAATATGCTATCAAAAGGCAGACTAATTAATAATCCTTTGTCACGATAATTACTTGCACCTACACCATAGTCTTTAGCATTTGTGACTGACATCCACGCACCTAGTTCAGTCCCTCCCCAGAAACGCCGCTTAAATTCCATACGAACACCCACATCTTTTGCTAAAAAGCGTCCCGCACGTAAAGTAAGGTTAGCTTCCATAGGCAAGCGATAATGTAGTGCTGCCAATGCAGTAGTTGTCCGATAACCGTTTAAACCAAATATAGTTTGTTCATCACGCTGCGCGACTGTATCTACGCTTAAATCAACCGCCCAAGGTGAGTGGGAAGGTGCATATAAAACCTGCCCACCGATACCCGCATAAGCCCGCTCAAAAATACCTGCATTGACACGGCCATATACATTTTTACCCAAATGCTTAAAGTGATTAATAACAGCTAAATCTAATTTGGTTTGCTTACCTATTTCATAAAATGCACTACGCGAGCGCACTTTATGTTGTGTACTGTTTGAAGCACCAACCCCTAATTTGCTAATATTTTCAGTTAAAGTTTTATTAAAAATTACATTAGCATAAGTATTTTTATTCAGTTTAACTTCTAGCTGGGCTTCTGCTTTTACCGCATATTGTAAGCCACCAGGGCCATTGAGATAACTAGATATTTTTGGAGAAAAGCTAGCACGGTAACGTTTTTCACCGCCGTTGTCCCAAGTTAAGCCCAGTGGTGTAATTTGAAAATAAGGATTCTCTCTACGCGGTGTTAATCCTAATTGTGGCAAAGTGTACCCACCCAATACAGCAACTGGGTCAGCACTATTAAAGGGTGATAATTGCTCTATAGATGTCGCTACCGCATCAATACTATACGGCGTAGGTGTATTTAATTTGAAAGAACTTAATAAACTTTGTTGAGATGATTGCCCCTCTAAATAACTATTTAAAGCGGCTAAATCAGTAAATACATATTCTGCAGTGGCTAAATTTGTTTCGTCATTAATATAAATAACTGCAATAGACTTAGTTTCTTGAGGGGTCGTTTTTAGTGCAATATGCACGGCATCACCGACCGCACTGCTAGCATATAACTGCGTTGCATGACTAAGTGTCAGTTGTAAACGATTAGAGGCCGTATATTTAATAGCAATATTTTTAAAGCCATAACTATGTAATACTCTACGCATCGCTTCCAAATGAGCAGAATGACTATTCCATTGTGCTGCAGTCGGTTGTTTTAAAGGGATTCTAAAACGCGGATTTTCATTATTTTTAGCGGTAGTATCGCGTATATTAGTATCAACAGTATGTTGCACTTGTATTTCCGTTGTTCCCATACGGCGAGCAAGACGCATACTCCAAGCACTGTTATGCGGTGTATATTCTAGACCATAATTAATAGTGCGTTGGCTGCGGCTTAATTTATCAAGCCCTGTTTCTTGAGCAAACCTATCACTTAAATAATGATTAGCATCTTTTTCTATCATTACTTTTAAACCTGATACACTAGTTACTGTTGCTTTAATACCACCAAAAAAACCTTTAATTCGTCCTGTGCCATAGCCTATCGTAGTATCAATAGGGGTGTTTTTTACTATAAACCGTTTACTGGCAGCCAGTGAAGTGCTTTTAAATAAACTTGTCCCTATTGGGTCTTGTACAATTAAAGCAGTCGCTGGTATTTGCTTAGTTTCATCAGTCAGTTTAATCCGTCCAAATAAAGTTTTGTCTTTATAATCGCCATAGTTTTTCTTAAAGTCTACATAATCATCGTTTAGATTTTTTGAAAATCCATCTACTCCCATCACTCGTACAATGCCTAAACCACCTTGTAACCAAGGTAAAACAGTGGCTTGCGTTCTAAAGGTAGGGTACGGCTTTACAAATGAAAAATCATTACGCCAAGTACCATCTTGGTCTAATCGCCCAGTAGGCATAGCAATTAACTCACTGTCTGCAGCATAGCTGGCACTAAATAAGAGAATTAAGCTAAATGTACAGATACTACGTGTAAATAATGGCATAAGTGTGGTGTAGGAAATAGTCATAAAACGAGTGTAAAAAAAGAGCCTTATCATCAGATTAAGGCTCTTTTAAAGAAACAATTAGCAATATTTTTATTGATAGCTTTATGAGTAATGTTACCCCCAAGCTATCAATAGTTAATATTGTTTAATGGTTACTGGCAGTGTGGCTGCTAGTAGTGTTGGTAGCAGTTACAAGTGCACCTATAAATACAGCAGTAGCGACTGAATAACCTAATGTTTTAATAAAAGGTGATACTGCTAAAGTAGAAGGCAATGAAGCCATTGAATTTACAGAACCATAACCAACACGTGATGCTGTATTTATAGTTTGTTGTGGGATATTTTGAACCATGACATTATTACCCATCATATTTTGACCTGTCATATTTTGACCCATCATATTTTGACCTGTCGTATTTTGACCTGTCGTATTTTGACCCATCATATTTTGACCCGTCATGCTCTGGCCAAACATACTTTGTGATGAACCTAATTTTGATTTGTTAGAATGGTTATCAGCAGACACATAAACTGGACTAGCAACAATGGCAGTAGCTAAAATAGTAGCAACGATTTTTTTCATGAATGACTCCTAAAATTAAAAATATACTTATTAAGTAGTGGGTTGAGTATTAATTGTTAAACTATTAAATGTAAACTGTGTGTTAAGTATGAACGGTAATAATTTATCGCACAGACTTTTAGCAGTTTACACGTTTAAGCCGTAAATTACGAATAAAATCATTGTTGTAGCCATTGTTTGCGTGTTTTTAACAACACTATGACTACAGCAAACAAGAAACTGAATAAACTACCTGCTAATATTAAAAGAGTACGATTAGGACGTGACGGTAGTTCTGGCGTAATGGCTGCATCAATTAATTGTAAACTAGATGTCTCACGCGATTCGTCTAGACGAGCAAACTCAAATTGCTTGGCCAGTAGCTCAAATACCGTTTCAGCATATTTTAAGTCGCGTAAACGCCGTGCGTAATCCATACCTGAGTCAGTTAATTTTTTATTATTGCCTAAATTAGGTATTTGATTGGCATCACCTGTTTGCGAACGTTCTAATTTACTAGATTCATTGCGTAGTGCAGCCATCTCAATAGCTTTACGCTGATACTCTGGATTTTCGGTGGTTGCATATTGTCGTAAAGAAGCAAGTTCAACTTCTTTTGCAGAAATAGCTGCACGTATTCCCGCTATGGCTTCAATGGCAACTTTTCCTTGGGCATCTAGTTGTAGAACACCTGTCATTTGCTGCATCATTTTAAACGCTTCTTCTGCATCTGTTAATTGATTTTTAGCTTGCTTTAGTTGCGTTTCAAAAAATAAACGCCGCTGCCCTGCTTCAGTGACTGCCATACGTTGCATCATACCTTGTAGCGCATAAAAATATTCATTGGCTATAGCTGCCGCTCTTTTGGGGTCTTGATCTTCTACATCAATATTGATGATACCATCTTTTCCTGCAACAACCTTTGTTAAGCTAGACAGTTGTGTTCTAGTATTTTGTGCTGTTTCAATTTTATACGCTTCTTTTAATGAAAATTTAGTAATCATGTGGTCACTAATAGACCGACTTTTTAATAAACCTACGTATAATTCACCCGGTGTTTTAATTCCTAACATACTAGCTGCACTGCTAGGCCCGCCTAACGCACCTAATATAGCCGCTTGTCCAGAGCCTGACCCACTGGTGGGTGGCATAAGCCGTATTTGTGCATTAAAGTAATTGGGCTGTAAAAAAGCAATAATAAATGCGGCAAAAACGCCTATTATTGAAATAATCAATAACCAAATTTTGTGTGTTAATAAAGCGGTAATAACTGCTGATATATTAATCGGTATCTCGTCATCATGAACAGTAGAATGACTATTCAGCACATTATTCAAGTTAGAGTTAATAGTTTGCATCAGTAAATTCCCAATACTTTTAAGCTAGCAACACCCAAAGCAAATTGCGAAAATATACTGGCCCAGTTTTTATAGTTATTCAGTGTATCAAACCGACGAATATTTTCTGGTACGATAATCGCATCACCAGGATGTAATACAACTTCAGAACCCAACCAACCTAACCAACCATTGGTTTTACGAGTAATACTGCCGTTGGCACGGAGTACATAAATATTATCAGCGTCAGCACTTGAGGTTAAATCACCCGCTTGAGATAAATATTGCTTTAAAGATTTATTAACGATATGAAGTACCGTATTTTCATTGTGGACTGCTCCTATAATTGATACGGTAGCTTGTTGTGGTGGAATATATAACGTATCACCATCTTCAACCGCAATATCAGGTACATCACTCAAGTAAGCAGTCGGTGGTATATCCATGGCAATGCGTCCCGAAGCTTTAATACTTTTTAATTGGTTTAAAAATTGTTGCGATGCTTGAACAGATTGTGCTTGTTGTGCTGCATTCTCCGAACTGGTTGCCCGAGTAAGCGATTGTAAATTCAAATCGCGTTCTAATTTTTCTAAAGTAGAATCCATCACTTTTTGCTGATTAGACTGTACCGTTTTTCGTGTTAATACAGCACCATATACATAGGCTTTGTCAGTTAATCCACCGACACGTTGTACCAACTGTAACAGTGTTTCATTGGGCAATGCTTGATAAACACCGCCCGCATTAAATTCGCCTTCTAATTTAATAGTGCGCGTTAGTTTTGATTGTGCAATACGTAAATCACGGTTGCTAAATACACTAACTATATCGCCTGCTTTCAATACAAGGTTATTTGAATCATTACGCTCTAACACAGCTTTACCCAAATTAAAAGGAATTAGTTGCACCGTTAAATTATCAGTTAAACGTTCAATGACAGCATAATCCCAATTGATATTGTCTGCCAAATTTAAACTGTCTTGTAAAACTGTTTCGGCACTAGTTTTAGGTTTTTCAGACATAGCATTGCTTAATGTGAAGCCAGTACCTTTATTCTCTGATGTAATAATAGGTTTACTTTGAATGGATTGCACCAAAATATTTTTACGTGCAAAGTAATCAGCGGTAATTAAGGCTTGCCGATCAGGAATTAAATCACTAATACGCATCTGTTCACGGTAAGGATAACGTAAAGGCATTGCTACGTTACCACGCAACGTGACTACGTTTTCAAACTCGTCACGTACCGCCTGTAAAGTTAAAATATCGCCGTCTTTCAAGACAACAGTTTTCTGTGAAGAAGAGTCTAAACTAATTTTAATCAAGCTGCGTGCTATGTTTTGTGAAGGGGCTAAACGCTCTATAGATGCGTTGTTCAAACTAGTCGTTGCATTTAAGCCACCCACGTACCCCAGTAAATCACCTAATAGCCGTTCATTTTGCTTTAGCTCATAAATGTAAGGTGAATCAGTCGCACCTAATACCGCAACACGGCTGCCAGCAGTATTAAATACCACGGTATCACCATCACGTAAATCAACATCCTTACTACGATCTCCTTTAAGTAAAAAGTCATATACATCAAAGGCAACCACTGCTTTACCAGCACGTTGTAAAGTAATATTTCTCATACTGCCTTTACTAGAAGGCCCTCCAGAAGCAAAAATAGCCGACAAAAGGGTACTCATCGCAGGCATAACATATATCTTAGGCTGTATCGCCTGCCCGACCACATACACACGTAAAGGGCGTAACTTGCCTAGTGTTACGTTCATATGAAAACCACGATAGAAACGTCCAAAAATTTGTTGTACCATCGGTTCAAGCTGGCTGGCTTTAACACCCGCTAAACGAATGATGCCGACTTTAGGTAACACAATTTGACCATTGCGATCAATTGAGCTGTTAAAATCAACATCAATTGAACCCCAAGCACGAATGATAACTTCGTCACCAACACCCAGTATGTAGTCAGCATTAACAGGTGTAGTCTCATTGGTATTGGAGTCGGTCAGAAAATCGGGATTAGTAAACAGTTGAGCACCATAGGGCTGTGATGACTGCCCCGTTGTACGCTTAATAAAACGCTGAAATTCCGTTTCAATCCATTCAACAGGCTTACGAATAATGTTGTCTGTAGTCGTATTGGGCATTATATTATTCGACATTTGTGGCGGCGAATTTATTAATTGTGGCGTAGAAGAGTTACGTATTATTAATGCAGGCGTGGATGCTTGTTGTGGCATAGAAGCTATTAACTCTGCTTGTGTTTGTGCCAGTACAAGGCTGGTACTAGCACTGATGCCCAAACATAGTACAAGTTTTATAATTGTAATAATTTTTTCAATTTTAATAAAATGTATATGTTTAAAATATATATTTTTATATGAATGACTATTTGCTGTACCTGTTGCGTTTCTAATATTAGAATTATCTTTTTTAATGACTTGGATAGATTGAATGATCATCGCTATTATTTTATTGGGTTGTAGTGTACTTAGCTAATTAATTAAGTTAATTAACTTAATTAAATTAGATTTTTAATATAACTTGTAATTATAAATAAATTACTAAATAAATTACTAAATAAATTTAAATAGATTTAAATAGATTTAAATAGATTTGAATAGGTTTGAAGTAAATTAATAGTTTACTTAAGCTAGGTAATCATTAAAAGTAATTAAACCGTAATCAAATCACAGTTAAATCATAATTGAAGCATAGTTAAAAAGGTTTAAAAATAATAACAACTAAGGCACAAATTAAAAAAGTAGCGTAGCACATCAAATAAGTAAAGTAATACTTTGTATCAAAGTATTCATTAACAAACTCTTCAATCCAACTATCAATAGTGTCAACACTTTTTTGAATGAAGAAAATTATCTCACTAAAAAAATTAATTAATGTTGTTTCTATTTTAAATAAAATACTAACTTTCTTTTGCGGTTGCTTGGTCTTTTTAATAATTCGTATATTCTGATTGGACAAAGGTCTTTTTTCAGCAGTAATGTGTGAAGTATCGCTTTTTTTGCGTTGTATTACTTCAGGCACATTATCAACAATACTGTCTTTAAAGGGAATATTTTCAATAGCAATAGGCTCTTTGAAATCAAGTACAGGTTCAACAACAAAGGAATCATGAACTAACTCATGAGCTGTATTGAGTTCAGTATTATCACTGTCAGCGGTAAATTGAGAGTTATCTTGGTTTAATTTAACCGATTGATGCGTAGGTTCTAGGGAATTATTTTGCATGGTTAAACTCGGGAACAATTACTTTTAAGTACGATAGCATCAAAGTACAATCATTAGAATTAGCAGCCAGTAGCATTTTATCAACGGCAGATATTAGCTGCAAAATCGGCATAAAATCTTCTTGAGCCTTTAATATACGCGAATGCTGACTGGCTTGGCTATTGTTACCAATTAATAACTCTTCATATAGTTTTTCCCCAGGCCGCAAACCACTGAATTTTATTGCAATATCACCATGAGGGTAACTATCCGTTTTTATTGTATGTCCCGTGAGAGTAATCGCTTGAGCCGCTAAATCAACTATTTTTACAGGCTTGCCCATATCTAATACAAAGACCTCACCACCTTGTGCCATAGCACCTGCTTGAATAACCAATTGAGCCGCCTCTGGTATTAACATAAAGTAACGAATAATATCAGGGTGTGTAACAGTTATAGGTCCACCTGCTTCAATTTGAGCCATAAATTTAGGGATAACTGAACCGCTTGAACCCAGTACATTGCCAAACCGTACCATACAAAACACAGTGTTCTTTTTTTGTGCCGTCACTTGTGCAGCGTAAGCTTGAACAATTTGTTCGGCTACCCGTTTACTTGCCCCCATTACATTAGTCGGACGGACTGCTTTATCAGTAGAAATTAATATAAAATATGCTACACCATATTCAAAACTAGTACGCACTAGCGACACTGTAGAGGCCACATTATTAATGACACCCACAGCAGGGTTTGCCTCTACTAAAGGAACATGTTTATAAGCTGCCGCATGGTATACGGTATTAATTGTATACTGTCCAAAAATATTATTTAATACATTGATATTAGCTGCATCACCTAAACAAGGAATAAATTGTATACCCTGTTGTGTAGCTAGTTTAGACAATTCTTGTTCTAAAGCGTATAAAGCGTACTCATTACGTTCTAAAGCAATGAGCATAATAGGTTTAGTGTGATGTATTGGACTTAGTATCTGGCGACATAACTCACTGCCGATACTACCGCCTGCACCACTGACTAAAATAACTTTACCCCCAATGCAACGGTCAAATAGTTCTGTATCAGGTTCAATGGCATCGCGGCCTAATAAATCTTCTAACTCTACTTTACGTAAACGCGATATTGTTAATTTTTCGTTCATTAAGTCATTCATACCCGGTAATATTAGCGTATCTACATGTAATGGCGGCGGTAAGTTCGCCAATTGTGAGATAACTACTTGTCTTTGTACCGTTGTTGCTGAAGGCATTGCCAGTATAACTTGCTGAATATTTAATTTTTTTAAACGGTAAATTAAATCAGATTGAGGATATACCCTTAACCCTGCAACCACGGCATTGTCTTTTTGTATGTCAGAATCAAAAAAACATAACGGTAAATATTCAGTTGTATTACGTAAAGCCGCAACAGTTTGTGCACCTGCTGCCCCTGCCCCCCATACCGCTACACGTTTTGCATGTGTACTTAGTTTGCGTTGATGGTGTAATAACACTAATGCAATATAACGAGATGACATTAAATAGCTGAATGCGACAAACAAAAATATTAAAATAGCACTACGTGGAAATGAATAACTGGAATTTAAATGTGCTGTTATATAGACTATAAAGCCAGCAATCATCACAGCAACACCACTTTTAGTGGCAGTTTTAAAATCAAGATAGCCTAATACTGAACGATATAATCCAAAAAAATATAATAAGGGTATAGATATAATAGTCACCATTAAAGCATAAACTAATAATATAGTTTGCATTTGTAGCGGCTCATACACTGTACCTGTAGGTGATGCCCCCAAACGTAATAATACTGACAATATAAAACATATAGGGAAAGCAATCGCATCTGCTACCACCATAATTAATTGTTTATAGCGGCGCGGCAGCGTGATAAGATGATTAGTAAGTATCATAATAATAAAAATCCTAAAATATAATAGGGTTTATGACTAAAATAGATAGCCATAAATTTGATAATTAACTGACGATTAATTTAATGAAATAGTTTATATGCATAATTTATATATGCATTTTATATAACATATATTATATTGGTAGTGATGTTTCCATAATATCGCCTGACCGTTGTAAGACTATCACGCCTGATTGCAAAGCCTGCTGTTTTAACTCATCATGAATATGTAATGATGCCAATGCTAAATGGTACTCAAAACCAGTATACTGCGGAAATAATACTTTAAAGTTACTAAGCTTTTTAGTTAATAGTTTTTCTAAGTCGTTAAAATGTGCTTTATACTTTACTTCAATAATTGCAACGTGATGCCCATTAATCAATACAATATCAAATTCATCTTGCACTTGCCCCACACGGTTACGCCATGACTTGTCTTTAAAATCATATTGTATACCCCCCAAAACAGGTATCTCACCTAATGAGTTATAAAAAAACTCTTCGGCAACATCACCTTGATTTTGACCTATACTTCCCAAACGAAGGCCTATTGCGTCTAAACGGCGATTGGTTTCAGTAGATACTTTACTTGACTCTGCTACAATTAATTGTAATTTTTGCATTGAAATACTCAG